>QHYF01000212.1:2936-7430 GCA_003224075.1 Acidobacteriota bacterium | reverse complement strand
GCCTGACCACCGGACGCATTGACGCGCGCTTTACCGGCTACACCTACGATCTGCTCGAAGAATACGCTCAGGGCGATCCTGAAGGACCAGCCGTGGGAGGCGCGTTTACCGCGCTGATCAATTCCTACAATCACGACGAGCTGAAATTCGGCAAGGACAAGGTCTATCACAACACCAGTGGTGCTGGCGGCGGGAGCTGGAATTGGACGCGCAAGGATGGTGGACAGCGGCGGTTTTTCCCGGGCGCGCCCAACGTCGATCAGGACTTGGCCCAGGCGATGATCACCAACCCGCGGCTGCAGGTGCAGGTCGAGAATGGCTATTTCGATTTGGCGACGCCGTTCTTTGCGACCGAATTTACGATGGAACACCTCGGCCTGCCTGAAGCGCTGCAGAAAAACATCAAAGAGGATTATTACAACGCAGGCCACATGATGTATCTGCACGACCAGGACCGCGTGAGCCTGCACAACCAGATTGCGAGCTTTATCGATCGTGCGACGCGGCAATAGAGCGCGGCAACGTGGCCCAACGAAGTATGACGAGGGTTGGTTCAGTAGGTCAGCGACCACCCGACCACCATCATGGAGAGGACGAGCAACATCAGCCCGGTGCTGACGATGCTCAGGGTTCTTCCATGACCGAGGAGATGGTCGCGCGATTCGGGATCAATGCACAACAACACCACAACCACCAGCACCACGCTCCACGCCAGAAGAACGGGGACGCCCGGGTGCCTGCCAATCATGGAGAGGAATTGTCCCGGAGGCTGGCCGGCCGGTATCCACCAGGGCAACAGGGGCGCAATCCCGGCGGCGAGCGAAAACGTCAGCAGCTTGCGCGTGAACCAGCCCTTGACCTTTGGCCGGGCCTCTTTCCAGATGAAATAGTCCCAGACGAGGAGGCCGATCGCCAGGGGTACCCAGCCGTATAGCGCCGCCTTCTGGTCAAACCACCACCACGCGCGAAACAGAGACCGTCCGTGGCTGGCCATCGCCAACTGCGGCAATAAGTACAGTCCTAGCAGCGTGTTACAAAGCACGGCCAGAAAAATGGTTACCAGACTCATGAACTGGAACCAGTACCGTGTGGGCACCCTCTTGCATCGAGTACACACGGACTGCTTGGGCAGGAAATTCAGTCCGCAGCGGTCGCAATACACGTTCGCTCTCCCATGGGAAGGGATTCAAGACTGCGATCGCTGTCAGATTACTGCGATTGCTGCTCCAAAAACTACTGGCCCGAGGGTCAGTTTTGGTCTCGGTTGTTTATTTTGCACAAAAGATAACGAGCCCTCCCTTCGCCGCGTTCGGAGTCGCGGAGACTTTGTGATTCGAATGATTCCAATCAGTTGCCCACGCCAGACGCAGTTTGATACAGTGCCTCTTCGCGCATCAAGGACAGCTTTCATCCTCTACGGAGACAAATATGGCGATTCCGAAGGAGCTACTCGACATTTTGGTTTGCCCCGTTTGTAAAACCCCGCTGGAACAGCTCGCGGACGGCTCAGGCCTGAAGTGCGCGTCGTGCCGACGGGTCTACCCCGTGCGCGACGACATCCCGGTAATGCTGCCCGAAGAAGCGAAGATCGCCGAGGAATAGTCCGGCAAGAAAGAAAAAATCAAACTATCCGCATGTCCACGAATATCGCCGATTCCGTAGCTCGTTTGAAACGATTGATCCCACGCCTGCGCGGCAAACGCATGGGTGTGCTCGGCGACTTGATGCTGGACCGCTACCTTTGGGGAACCGCGTCGCGCCTGTCGCCGGAAGCGGCAGTTCCCGTTGTGGACTTCGTGGAGCAGAGTGAATGTCTGGGCGGCGCGGGCAACGTTGCGGCGAACATCGCGGCGCTGGGTGCGAAGGCCGAAGCTTTCGGCGCCGCGGGAAACGATGAGCCGGGCCGCGCGCTGCAAAAATGCCTTCGCGCCGCGGGGATCGCGGACAAAGGCGTGATCGCCGATTCAAAACGCGTCACCGCGGTCAAAACACGAATCATTGCGCGGCACCAGCAGGTGGTCCGCGTGGATCATGAGCGCCGCGAACCGCTGCGCGGCGAAACTCAGGAAAAACTGCTTCGTCTACTCTTTACCGCGCTCAAGCATCTTGACGCTCTAGTTGTCTCTGATTATGACAAGGGACTGATCACGGATGATTTTGCCGAGCGGGTGCTCAGCGCGGCGCATCAATTACAGGTTCCGGTTTTCGTGAAGCCCAAGACTTCGAAGTTGTACGCTTATCGTGGGGCTCGCGCGATTGTGTGCAACGCCAAGGAAGCGGGTTTCTACGTCACGCGATCACTGGGCGATGAGAAATTCCTGGAAGAAGCGGGCCACGCGCTTCTGGCGCGATTCGGCTGCAGCGCCGTGGTGATTACTCGTGGAGACAAAGGAATGAACGTTTTCGAGGAATCTTCGCCGCGGAGTATTCACATTCCGGCGACCGGTTTTGAGGTGACTTACGCGCGCGTCGGCCAGCCGGGGATCGAGCGCGGCGCCACCGGGCGGCAGGTTTTCGACGTCACCGGGGCGGGCGACACCGTCCTCAGTGTCCTATCGCTTGCGGTTGCGGCTGGAGCATCACTCACGGACGCCGCGATGCTCGCCAACGTCGCCGCCGGAGTCGTCGTCGAGAAACTGGGAACCGCTAGCGTGAACCCGGAGGAGCTTCTGCACGCGCTCGACGACATCCGCAGCTAGCACGTCAAGAAAAACCAAGAGAAAGATGACGGGCTCCCGACCCAGTCCCCGAGAAGCTCGCGTAAACGGGACAGGCGCCGCCGGGCGCTCCATGAATCGGAAGAGAACGAGCTAAGGCGGAAAACTGAAGGACTTGTCCGAGATCAAGACCCAGACGCTCACGACTTTTGTCTTGCGGCTTTTTTCGATCTCCGAGGCGTCGGGCATGGGCGAAAACGGACTGATGGCCACGCGAACGGCGATGGCATTTGCCCCGATGGGGGAACTGGCGCGCAGAATCTTGTAGCTCTTCACCGGGCCGTAATAGCCCTCGGGACCCCAGTCGGCGAGAAAATCCTTGATCGCATAGCTCGGGCTCGGCTTCCAGAGTTGATAGGCGCGCGCGGTGTCACCCGCGACCAGGGCGTCGAAGAAATGCTCCGCGGCCTTCTTTTCCGGGTAGTAGCGGAAGGTAAACCAGAGCACCACAATGGCGACCAGGACGAGGGCCGCGATGGTGAAGGCCATGGCGCGAGATTTTTCCGGTTTTTCGGCAGGTGGATCGAGAAGAGTCATTCGGTAGTCTCCTGCCCCGCGAGCGTCGGATTCAAAGTTGCAGTTGCCGCGGCGCCATCCCAGCGCCGCTTAGCAACAATAAAATCCTAACAGAGTCCGTGCGTCCGAGTAAGAGGCGGCGAATCAGGAGTTGGCAACTTACCGCCGGGCAAATCGGGTCCGACGATTACTTCCGAGTGGCCGACAAGGACTAAGCCGCTGTCGCGGCAGACGCTTCGCGTGCTAGACTCCGCGAGTCATGCCTCAACCTGACGTTTTCATTTTTATTCGCTTTTTTCACTTTCGTCCCATTCCGGCAACTATCATAAATTCTGTCGATTACAGGCGAAAGTCGATTCAATCCCCATAGCCTCGCATCTGCCGCAAACACCAGCGGCTTCCTCCTAGTCTCCTTATCGAAAATGCCCCGGATCGACGTCCCGGATCCACGGAAGGCTTTCTGCCCGAGGCATTTCCGATCAAGGCTAGCGACCACTCGTCCGGAATCTCGTTATTTTACGTGTTTGGACTGGCCACAAAGCCGCGCACGACGCTAGTAGCGTCGGTGAAAGAACCGGTGACTGAGCCGCTGAAAGCCGCCGCCAAGTGCATAGACGTCATAACTTGGCTGGCCTTGACTTCGGTATTGCTCGCCACGAGCAAGCTGACAACGCCGTTTTGCCCCTCTGGGCCAAAGCTGCGGACCCAAAAGATCGGCACAGCAGCGTTCGCATCTCGGCTACGAGAGCTGCGCGATCACACTCTCAGCGGCACGGACCAGCGACGACGCTTGTGATGGAGACAACATTCCCGAACTGAGCAAGTCGTTCACCTCACTGATGAAGGCATTGAGGTTCCCAATCGCAGCAGCGTTTTTTCCGGAGTTCATCAGGTCTATCGCGTGTTGAAGTTTTACTACCAGTGAGGTGTCCTGGCCCCCATTCAGCACTCCTTGGGAGAGCAGCGCATTCACGGAATTGATGATGGCCTGGGTCGCCTGCTGCGGCGTCTGGACAGTAAGTTTGAACACGGTCCCACATCCCCCGGAGCAGTTGCTGGAAGCGCCGCCGTAAATTGTCGTGCCGTAGAGGTTGCCCGCCGTGTCCATGATCAGAGATGCCGCGGGACTGCTCCCGTCGCCGCCTGTGAAGCTGTGCAGCACCGTCTCATTGCCGGAGGCGTCGAGCTTGAATACGGTTCCGGGCCCGAAAGCGCCGCCGACAAATGTCGTGCCGTACAGGTTCCCGGCCGTGTCCATGAT
>QHYF01000212.1:0-2858 GCA_003224075.1 Acidobacteriota bacterium | reverse complement strand
CGGTGAGAAGTTGCATGTCCCGGGGCCACCCGCAAGCGTGGTGCCATACAGGTTCCCCGCCCCGTCCAGGATCAGAGCTGCGAAGGGATTCGCCCCATCCCCGGGTGAGCCCGTGAAGCTGTGCAACACGGTCTCGTTGCCGGACGTGTCCAGCTTGAAGATGGTTCCACAGCCTGAGCTCAGGTAGCTGCATGTCCCGGTGCCGCCCGCAAGCGTGGTGCCATACAGGTTCCCTGCCTGGTCCATGATCAGACCTGCCTCAGGACGGGCGCCGTCGGTGCCCCCCTTGAAGTTATACAGGACGGTCTCGTTCCCGGAGGTGTCAATTTTGAAGACGGTTCCGACGCTGGCAGAGCCGCCGCTGCTCGTGGTGCCGTAAAGGTTCCCCGCATTGTCCATGATCAGACCTGCGTCGGGACCCGACCCATCACTGCCCGCAAAGCTGTGCAGCACCGTTTGGTTCCCGGAGGTGTCAATTTTGAAGACGGTTCCGACGCTGGCAGAGCCGCCGCTGCTCGTGGTGCCGTACAGGTTCCCCGCCGTGTCCATGATCAGAGATGCCGCGGGACCCGACCCGTCACTGCCCGTGAAGCTGTGCAGCACCGTCTCGTTGCCGGCGGTGTCCAGCTTGAACACGGTTCCACAGCCTGGACTCGGGCCGATCCTTCCTAAGCTGCATGTCCCGGTGCCGCCGGCATTCGTGGTGCCATAAAGGTTCCCCGCCTTGTCCAGGATCAGAGCTGCTAAGTAAGGTCCATTCCCATCGGGTGAGCCCATGAAGCTGTAAAGTACGGTGAAAGTCGGTGCTTGTGCCTGCGCCAGCGTGGCCGCGCCCGTGGTTAACACAAACACAAGGAATGCCGCTGCGATCTTTCCTAGTCGTCTTTTCATGTACCCTCCTTCGTCACAGGCTTATGACTCCCGCGTCGTGGCGGAGCGTTCTTGAGCGTCATCACCGCCTTGACGACGTTCGCAGACACCCCCTTGCTGTTCATTTCAATGAACAGGTCCTCCCCCCACCAGAGAAGAACTGAGTTCAACTTACGAATTCGGGTCTTAAGGGCTGGCTGGCCCGCTCGGTTTAAAGGCCGTGCACGTCTGCGTCAGTTGGTCGTTGTTGTAGCTGTCGAGGGTCGCCGCCGTCGCTGTCATAGCTTGTCCGGTCGCAGCGTTGGTCTTTATGCCTGCTGGCAGGGGCCCCACGGCTGCCAACTCGCTATCGCCGGCTGCCACCGCCGCGCTGACAGGAGCCGGATCGGAACCGTTGGCAATATCGAGTTTTGTGGAAATGAGCTGGTCAGCCAGAATGACGCTGGCGTCTCCCAGTGGCTGCATCTGGAGTATCGTGAGCAACTGCGACTGCGTGTAGACGCGTCCACCAAGGGTCAAGCTGGTGACCGGCCACTGGGAGCCATGATTTTTCCAGAAGCCTTGGCTCAAGGGGCAAGTAGGAGTCGGAGGCGGAGTCACCTCAGTAATATTCATGTTGGCTCCGACAAAAAATCCGAAGGGCGAGCTCGGATCTTCGAACAACTCCAGATCCACCGTGTTGCCCGCGGTAAGATCCGCGAAGACATCGAAAGTCTCAGCCTGGCTGCGCGAAACGATACCGCTCAGGAAGCCCGACGCCACCTGAACGCCATTGACCAGCAATACCCAATCCTGGGGGCGGCCTGTGCCAAATAAAAAGCTGGCATCCCAGACAGAACCGCTGATCTCATACTGGCCATCGTCGCCGCTAGGCAGTGTGAACAGGAAATTGGCAACGCCACTGGCCGGATTACCGTTAGACCCGTCCACTGTATGCGTGACAATATCGCCCGGCATTACATTGGCAAGGCCATTATTCGGATCGGTACCGAAAAGGAAATTATTCGCGCTGCAGGAGTTGGCGTTCATGAGAGCCGGCAGGAAATTACCCGAGAAGTCGGAAGGCGCCCAAGCCGGCTGTGAGCACCCGACGAGAGCCGAGCCAGCCGCAGTCCAGTCCGGTACCAGCGGCAAGGGAGTGCTCCCCTGGTTGTATGACCAGGGCCCGTTCGGGTTGGTCGTGTTCGACCAATCTCCAGACAAAGAAAAAGAGACGCTTGTGGCGGAAGCGGTCTGCGCCTGCGCCCGCGTTGCCGCGCCTGTGGCTAGCACAAACGCGAGGAATGCCGCCCCGATCTTTCCTAGTGGTCTTTTCATGTTCTCTCCTTCGTCACAGACTTGTGACTCCCGCGTCCATATTGGCGGACATCCCACCGGTGTTCGGTTCAACCAGCGCGGGAGTTGGCAGGTCGAACTTCGTCTTCGTGGTTTGGATTTTCGTGATGATGATTTCTTCCGGCAACTTGGCGGATACCATCTCGATGATGCATTGATTGGTCAAGATGTTCGGGTCGCTAGCGCTGTCGGAAGTGGTGGCTGGCGGAGCTTGTGCTGACACCGCAATCGCGAGAGTGATGACCAGTGCAGGAACGGGCAACGAGAGGAGCCGTCTGGGGGACATGGCCGGCCTCCACGCGCTCACGCGAGACTTGCTGGCTCCGTTGAATTCTTCCCCTTGGGTTCTTTCGGCCTGGGGAACCAAAAGGCTGACGTGTTGAGCGGAAATCGCCTGGATGAGGCGGGAAAAGCGGTCAGCGATAGCCAGTTCAAAAACTTTGCTCGTCTAGGCAGGCGATATGGCACGCATTATGCTCCGCTTTCTCGCAGTGTCAAGTGAAAACTGGTCCTGAGAATCGCGCGGGACCACCCTAAGAAAGCTGTGGAGCTTAACATTGGGATGTCCTGAACAGACCGGCACTCGGCGAGCACCTAGACCGCGAACCACTTATCCGATCGGCACTCGCCGCGCCCAAATGTGGCGTAGTCTT
>QHYF01000234.1 GCA_003224075.1 Acidobacteriota bacterium | reverse complement strand
AATCACATCTCCTTCTTGCACGACGTACTCCCGCCCCTCGAGCCGCACCTGCGCTTTCTCCCGAGCCATCGCCAGACTTCCCGCCGCCACCAAATCATCCCATCGCACCACTTCCGCCCGTATGAAACCCTTCTTGATGTCGCTATGAATCTCTCCCGCCGCCTTTACCGCCGTTGCGCCCTTGCGAATCGTCCACGCGCGCACTTCCGGCTCCCCCGCCGTGAAAAACGGAATCAATCCCAGCAAATCATAGGTCGCGTGAATCAGCCGGTTCAGCCCCGGCTCCTTCAATCCATACGAGGCCAGCAATTCCGCCGCTTCCTTTTCCTCCATCTCGGCAAGCTCCGCTTCCAGCCGTCCGCACACCGCCACCACCGCCGTCTTCGGCCTGCCCTTCAGCGCGCTCAATTTGTGCTTCTCTACGGCCTTATCCAGCTCCGTCGCTTCGTCATCGCCAAGATTCAGCACGTACAGCATCGGCCGCTGCGACAAAAACAGGAATCCGCCGATTGATTTTCTCTCCTCCGGCGGCAACTCCAGCTCGCGCAGCGGTTTCTCCGCTTCCAGTTGCGCCTTGCACTTTTCCAGCGCCGTTTTCTCGATCTCCAGGATCGAATCGCGCTTCTTCTTCAAATCCTTGTCCACCCGCTCCAGCCGCCGCGTAATCTGATCGTGATCCGACAGCATCAATTCCAAATCCAGATTTGTCGCGTCCCGCAGCGGATCGATGCTCCCCTCGGAATGCGGCACGCTCGCATCTTCAAACACGCGAATCACATGCGCAATCACGTCCACTTCGCGCAACTGCGCCAGCGCGTCGCGCATGCGCTCCTTCTGCATCCCGCCCAAATCCACGTAATTCACGGTGGCGTATGTGATTTTCTTCGGATTATAGAGCTTCGCCAGCTCCACCAGCCTCGGCTCGGGCACTTTCGCCACGCCCACGTGGGTCGCCGACGCTCCGCCTTTCCCCTCGACGTGCGCCTTCGTCAAAATCCGGAACAGCGTCGTCTTCCCTACCTGTGGTAGCCCAATAATCCCGGTCTGCATAAACTGGCAATGCTAGCACACCCTCCTCCATCCCCTCGTGGCCCGAGAAAGCGGCCTTGCGCCGCAATCGTAGCTCACTGATTGCGTTGAGTGATGGTCAGGTATATGCTCCCGACGGCTCGAGAAAGCAAAAAGGAAACTCGAGATGAAATGCACCGTCTGCGGCCAGGAATACGGTGTAGCACACAACTGCGCAGGTGTGGTCGCCTCTATGACACAGGAAGAAGCCGCGCCTTCCCCTGATGGGTTCGCACCGCTTTATTATCTCCGCCTGGCATTCAGCATTGTGCGTTGGGACGACATTTCCATCCGGCGCGCTTCGCGTGACTCCAAAGCGGTGTTTTACGGGGCATTCTTCTGGGCTATCGCTGCCACAATCATTTTGCTATTCACAGCTGTTCCTCAAATGCTCAAAACTATGCCTATCTCCGGGCCCGCGACGATTATTGGTCTGATTGTGGGCCTGATTGTCGGACTTGTGATCATGGGCATCATTACGTTCGTGCAGCTCGGATTGTGCCATCTCATTGCCAAATGGTTCTTTGGCGCCACCGGAACTCTTATAGGGGTCATGCGCCCTTTGCTGCTCGGCTGGTTTGTAAACGCGCTGATTCTCATTCCTGTCGTTGGTACGCTGGCGGCCGGGATCGCCTGGACCGCAGTGTTGATGCTGGTATTCGAGGAGGTTGACGGCATCGGCCGTCTACAGGCCTTCCTCATCTCCGCCGGGATCAACGTTTGCTTTATTGCGCTCCAATTCGCAATGCCCATGAAGCATTGATGTCGCCACTTCATAAGGTGGCACCTGAAAGACGCACTACTCAGAAATTGAACGACGGCGTCTCACCGCTCACTTCAGATTTTTGATCTTCTCCGTAGAAAATTGTTAATCTATTTCCCCGTTTCCAAAATGGAGCCCCTGTGACAAAGGAATTTCGTCTGCCGCCCGTTCGACCTGCGCCTCGCCATGGACACTCTGGCAGCGAAGGACCCGCAGCTCGCTCCACTCATCAAGGAAACCCAAGAATTCCGCATCGAGACCGATGGTTCAGAAAGTCCGTACGAAGTCCTTCTAAAAAGCTGTTAATCTTCTCCGCCGCAACCATCTTCGGCCGCGTCAAAGCTCTGGGCTCCAACGGCCGCGCGCCTTCTCCACAGGAAATGCTAAAGCTGAGGAAGCCCGCCCTACGCAAAGCCGGCCTTTCAGGCGCAAAGATTCTCGCCATGAAAGATCTGGCTAAGAAAACCATCGAAGGCATCGTCCCTTCGCTGGAAGAAGCCAACAAATTGTCCGACGAAGAGCTCGTCAAGCGCCTTGTTTCCGTCCGCGGCATCGGGGCCTGGACCGTCGAGATGTTTCTGATCTTCCGGCTCGGCCGCCCCGACGTTCTCCCCATCCATGACCTCGGCGTCAGAAAGGGCTGGTCCGTTACCTACGGCAAAAAGCACATGCCCAAGCCCAAGGAACTCCTTGCCTTCGGCGAGCGCTGGCGTCCCTACCGCACCGTCGCCAGTTGGTATATGTGGCGCGCCTGCCAGCGCGCCGGCCACGCCGCCCTCCGCAAAATCCGCCCCGCCAAAGTCCGCCGGAAGCGCGAAGCCGCACGTGCCGCCCGCACGCGCCCACGCCCAAGGCGTTCGTAGAGGCATGGTTCAGACCGGTTGTTTTCCGTCTCTGGCGGCCGCCGCCTGGTGTTTACCTGACTCCCGTCGGGAAGGCGGATCGCTCAACGCGCCTGCCGATGCCCCCACACCCCGGCAGTTTGTATGAATATCAAAAGAAAGGAGTTGTAAAATTTGCAATTCGTAAGTGATTGATTCTAAAAGGCGCGTTTTCGGTTGTTTGCGACACGTGGCGCCCCCGGAAAAAAGAAGAGCGGCAGCCCGAAATGGACGATTACCTGGCTGATATATTACTCGCAAAAGGTCGAGTGGTCAAGGAAAAAGCACCAAGCTTGTATTTGCCGAACGAGCTGGCCATGTTGCTTCCGGAATTGTAGAAGATCACCGCGTTGAGGCTAACTCTCGTACCATCAAATATATAGCCGCAAAACCAGCCAGCAGCACACCGCTTTCGAGCGAAACCGAAATCCGGTGTAATTTGCCAAACTCCGCCAGCAGCGGACTATTCGCAGCCGTAAATTGGATCGACCCTATGTGCACTCGCAGCGCAGCCATCTTCGGGCTGACGGCATGTTGCGACACCACCGTGAGCAGAATCATCAGCACAACACACAACGCAGCTGGCGTCACCAAACTCGCGAGCGTGCGCGTCCTCAGCAAACGTGCCAGCAGAACCACGATCCCGCACACGACTCCGATGAAATGCATCCGCCACAACGCGAACCCGACGATGGCTCCAGCCTGGTCTCGGCTCCCCAGGATCCGGAACGCCCCGGGCGCCACCACAAAACTCAAGAACACATCGCTCCCGAGCCACACGCTCAAACCTAGAAACTCGATCGTTCGCAGGAATGTTGACATCGGAAATTTCCGCTAGAATGGGGTTTGGGCGTACCGCAAAAAATGGTGGGCGACAAAGGACTTGAACCTTTGACCTCTCCCGTGTGAGGGGAGCGCTCTAACCAACTGAGCTAGTCGCCCGTTTCGCGCAGCCGCGACGACGCCAAGCGTCATCTATTTGTAACAGGAAGGGCCCGGGTTTTCAACAGATGTCGACTGCCACCTCTCAAGTCGTCTCGCAGCTTCAGCGCTCCATCGCCCGTGCCATCTTCGGCAAGGAAGACGCCATCCAGCTCGCGTTGATCACCTTGCTTGCTCGCGGCCATCTGCTCATCGAAGACGTCCCCGGCGTCGGCAAAACGACTCTTGCGCAGGCGCTTGCGAAATCGTTCCATTGCACCTTCCAGCGCATTCAGTTCACTTCCGATCTTCTTCCCAGCGATGTCCTCGGCGTGAGCGTCTACAATCCCGAGTCCCGCGAATTTGAATTTCGTCCCGGGCCGATTTTCGCCAACGTGGTGCTCGCCGACGAAATCAACCGCACCACGCCGCGCACGCAATCCGCGCTTCTCGAAGCCATGAACGAATCGCAAGTCAGCATGGATGGCAAGACGCTGACTCTGCCGCAACCTTTTTTGGTCATCGCCACGCAAAATCCGGTCGAGCACCATGGCACCTATCCCCTGCCCGAATCGCAGCTCGACCGCTTCCTGATGCGCATCAAGATGGGCTATCCCTCCCACGAGACCGAAAAGGAAATTCTTCGCAAGCGAGCGGGAGATAACGGTCTTGATTCGCTCGATCCCGTCGCAAACGTCAACGACGTGCTTGCCATGCAGGACGCGGTGGCGCACGTCAAGGTCGACTCCAGCCTGCACGACTACGCACTGGAGATCGTCAACCGCACGCGCAAGAGCGAACAGCTCGCTCTGGGTGTCAGCCCGCGCGGCACTCTCATGCTCCAGCGCGGCGCGCAAGCCCGCGCCTTCCTTGAGGGCCGAGACTATTGCCTCCCGGACGACTTCAAGCAGCTCGCCGTCTCGGTTTTCTCGCACCGCGTGGTCGCCAGTTCGCGCCACGCATCCTTGCAGAAAAAGTCGGAAACCACCGAATCCGTTCTGCGCGATATCATCGAATCCGTGCCCGTTCCCTTGTGAACGTCCTGCTGTGAGCGTGCATTCCACCCTCGCGCAACTCTGGGCCAGGGCCGACCGCCCCGCCGTGCGCGCGTTCCTTCTCTCGATCACGGCGCTCACCGCCGCGCTGCTCCTGGCGCTGTATTCCGGCGCGGCCGCGGAACTCGGGCAGCTCGGTCTTGCCAGCACGTCGGCGCTCGCGGCCCTCGTCATCGCCGGGTGGGTGGCTGTGACTCTCGTTCCCGTTCTCGCGAAGCGCACCCCGCTCCGCTGGATCGGTTACAAGATGGAGTACCGCATCTCGCGCGAAGGCTGGATTTATTTCGCCGGAATCATCCTCGTCGCGCTCGCCGCCCTGAACACCGGAAACAATCTCCTTTTCCTGATTCTCTCGAGCCTCGTCGCCATCGTTCTGATGTCCGGAATTCTTTCTTCGATCACTCTCTCGGGCATCGAAATGCGGCTCCTCCTGCCCGAACACATCTTCGCCGGCCAGCCGGTGCGGGCCGTGGTCGAACTCGAAAATGCAAAGCTGACGCTCCCCTCCTTCTCACTGCGCGTCGAAGCCGCCAGGACGAAGGTCTCTTCCGCGGTCGCCATGCTGGAGACGCCGGTCTACTTTCCTTATCTCCCAAAGAATGATCGCGTCCAGCAGGTGGTTCCAATGTTATTCCCGCGGCGCGGCGTTTATCGCCAGGAAGCGTTTCGCATTGTGACTCGCTTCCCTTTTGGCTTTCTGCAGAAGGCGCGGCACCTCAACCTAAAAACGGAAGCTCTGGTCTATCCATCCGTCGAGCCGACCGAGGAGTACTTGGATATTCTGCCAGGCCTGCAAGGAGCGCTCGAAAGCCTCGTTAAGGGCCGCGGCCAGGATCTCTATGCCCTGCGGGATTACCTCCCCACAGACAGCGCGCGCCACGTTCACTGGAAAGCTTCCGCGCGCTTGGGATCCTTGATGGTCCGTGAATTCACGCGCGAAGATGAGAGCCGTATCCTGCTCGTTCTTGATCCCCACCTTTCTGCGGCGGAATCTTCCGGCCTTGCGTCAGGCGTGGCCACAAGAAACGATCGCTTCGAGCGCGCCGTCACCATCTGCGCCAGCCTGGCCTGGCATTTTTACGAGCGCAACTTTTCCCTGCAATTCCGCAGCGCGGGCGTTGAGACTGCTCTCGCCCACGCCGATCAGATCATCTTCGCAATTCTCCGGCACCTCGCCCTCGCGCAACCTCTCCCACCCGATCCCAAGCAGGCGCTCATGACCGATCTCGCGGCATCCCCGGATCTCTTCAAAATTATCGTCACCAGCCAGCCTCACGGCTCCATCCCCGCGCCCGTATGGAGCTCCTCTTATGTCGTCTTCCTCGACGACCCGCCTTGTTAAGCCTCGCCAACGAGGAATGTACCCCGCTGGGTGTGAGAAACTATCGGCACCATGCTGCAGGGCCGCGAACTCGCCACATTTCGGAAACAACTGCTTGCATGGTTCCGCCAATTTCGGCGGGACTTACCGTGGCGGCAGACGAAAGACCCCTATCGCATCTGGCTTTCGGAAATCATGCTGCAGCAAACTCGCGTTGCGGCGGCGATTCCTTATTACGAGCGGTTTCTTAAGCGCTTCCCGGACATTCACGCGCTTGCCAGCGCGCCGGAGGAAGAAGTGTTGCGCCTCTGGTCCGGCCTCGGGTATTACAGCCGCGCGCGCAATCTGCAGAAGGCCGCGCAGCAGATCGTCGCAAAACACGATGGAAAATTTCCCGCGCGCATGGACGAGGTTCTCGCCTTGCCCGGTATCGGAGATTACACAGCCGCCGCGATTCTGAGCATCGCCTTCGGCGAAAAACAGGCGGTCCTCGACGGGAATGTGGTCCGCGTGCTCGCACGGCTCGGTGTGATTCGCGGCGATCTGCGCGCGCCGAAGCCCTGGCGGGCCCTGCAAAAAACCGCCGATTCATTGCTCGATCCGAATTCCCCGGGTGACTGGAATCAAGCCGTAATGGAGCTCGGAGCCACGCTTTGCTCTCCCAGATCGCCGCAATGCCTTCTCTGTCCCGTCGCACAATTCTGCGAGGGGCGCAAGCTCGGCATCGCCGAATCCTTGCCAGAAAGACGGAAGAAACACGCGGCTGTGGAGGTCGCTCTCGCCGCGGCTGTGTTCGCGGATCAGAACGGCTGGACCATCTTGCTCCCGCCGCCGCCCCCGGACGCCAACGTGGATCCCTTGGCGGATTTCATTCCGATACTGGCTTCAAGCATGTGGCATTTTCCGGCGGTTGCCGTGACCGGAGATCCCGCCGCGAAATTGCGCGCATTCCTCAGGAATCTCGCGCCGCGCGCGCGGGTCGCTCAATTGAAATTGGCTCCTGCCGGCAAGGTCCATCACACCGTGACGTACCGCGACATCACCATCACACCCTTCCGCATCAATGTAAGAAAACTTCCCCGCGTGAGCGGCGCGCAGCCTGTTCCGTTGCACGACGTCTCCATCCTCCCCGTCTCCAATCTCACGCGAAAAGTCGCCCGCGCCGTTCTGGACATGCGTTGAGCGTTATCTTTTCGTTCGGCCTGCTGCCCGCCGTGCCGCGCAGGTGCTAGGATGGGAATTTCAAGATGGCCAGCTCTGTCACGACTCCGAATGTCTCCGCGCCGCCCGCCGAGCGTTTCTTCCGCACATCGCTCTCACTCCTCGTCCTCACTTCCGTCCTGACGCTGGTGAGCACCGGCAAACTTGACGTCGTCACCAGCTTTGCCGCTCCTCTCGCCGTGCTGTTTAAGGGTTACCGCTCGTGGCACGGACGCCCCGCCGAGCTTTCTTCCCGTGCGGCAACGTGGCTGGTCCTCGCTTACCTGGTTTTCTTTCCCCTGGACGCCCTGGTTCTCTCGCGCTTGCCCGTGGGAAACTCATCGAACCCGCCGCTCTTCGCCATACTCCTGGGGGCGGTGCATTTCCTCATCTTCGTTACCCTGGTCCGCTTTTACAGCGCATCGAGCGACCGCGACGCGCTTTTCCTCACCATGCTTTCTTTCTCGGGAATTCTGGCCGCGGCCGTTCTGACCGTGGACACCACGTTCCTGATTCTCTTTTTTGTCTTTCTTCTGTTCGGAGTCGCCACTTTCGCCGGAATGGAATTACGCCGCGGAGCGGCCGGCGCCGTCTCGCCCGCCCTCCAGGCGCAATCAGAGAGCGATCGGAGGCTGACTCGCGCGCTGAGTCTGGCCACTTTGAGTGTGGCCGCGGGATCCATCCTCCTGGGAAGTGCGCTGTTTTTCTTTTTTCCGCGCTTTAGCGCCGGTTATCTGGGCCGCGCCGGCTTCAGTTCCTCGCTGATGAGCGGCTTCACCGATAATGTGGAGTTGGGTGAAATTGGCGAGATCAAGAAGAACTCCGCCGTGGTCATGCGGGTGCAAACGGGGAAGCCGATTGGATACGACCGGCTGCGCTGGAGAGGGATTGCTCTTACGACTTTTGATGGAAAGCGGTGGAGTTCCACCGAGCCCAACCCGCAAAGACTGCAGCCAGGCGACGATGGCTGGATTTACACCTCTCCTCCCCCGCAGAAGGCGGATTCCCCGGGGCCCGCAATCCTCTATACCGTTTTCCTCGAACCCTTGGCTACCGATGCGATTTTCGTTCCGGGCAAAGTCGTCTCGCTTAAAGGAAATTTTACCGGCGAAGGCGGAAACTCGTTTACCGCGATTCGCCGCACCTACATTTTCCGGGATTCCACCGACACGCTTTTGAATCCCTTCCACAATTACACGGCCGTCCGATATGCGGGCATCTCGCGTTTGCCGCCCCGCAATGCCGTGAAGCTCCGCTCCGCTTCGACGGACTATCCGAGTGGCATCAGCGCAATCTATCTCCAACTGCCCGAACTGGACCCGCGCATCCCGGAACTCACATCGCAAATCACGAAGAACGCGCCGACTCCGTTCGACAAGGCAGTCGCCATCGAAAACTACCTGCGCACTCGTTTCACCTACACCTTGAAGCTAACCGGGAGACCCGGAGACCATCCGCTCGCTCATTTTCTGTTCGAAACACGCGCCGGCCACTGCGAATATTTTGCTTCGGCAATGGCCATCATGCTGCGCACGCTGGGCATTCCGACGCGCGAAGTCAATGGGTTCCTTCCCGGTGAATACAATGACCTGGGCGGCGATTACATCGTGCGCGCGAGCGATGCCCACAGCTGGGTCGAGGTCTACTTTCCCGGCAACGGCTGGCAAACATTCGATCCAACGCCGGCGGCTCCGGAAAACACCGCCAGCATCCTTTCACGCCTCGAACAGTACGCCGACTGGATGGCGATCACCTGGAGGGAATGGGTGATCGGCTACGACTTCGCGCCAGAACCTGCAGCGTAACTCACGGAATTGGAGCGAAGCGACGCGCTCCTGGTTCGAGGAAAAGGAGCGCGCAGGCAAGAAATGGATAAAGTCGTGGCAGTTTCAACATGGCCCGCTGGGTTATTTGCTGCCGGTGTCGCTCGTGCTTTTCCTCGTCGCGTTGCGGTTCAACCTGATCGCGGAAATTTTCCGGCGCATCCGGCTGTTCCTTCAGTTGCGCTGGCGCAAGACGTTGCGCACGGATCCGCAGTTGGCCTCACGGCTTTACGCCGAACTTCTGCGGATGCTCGCGCGCCGGGGACTTTTGCGGCTCGAGTCACAAACGCCATTCGAATTCGCCGCTGCGGTGGACGCGCCGCGACTCGCTCCGGCGGTCCGGGAGTTTACGCAACTCTACGCGTATGCGCGGTTCGGCGGAGCGCCTTGCGATACGACTCGCCTCCGGCAACTCCTCGACCAGGTTCGCTCCGCGCTCCGCGCTCGTTGACGCGCATTCCAACCCGCCAAACAAGCGCACAGCATCCCTCGGCGTCACTCGGGACACGTACTGCGCCCATACGGGCGCGATACGGCAGGCCGCATGTTACACTTGAAAATTGCGCAAAGGCGCAAATTTACAGCTTATGACAAAGGTCGGATTCGTCAGCCTGGGATGCCCGAAGAACCTCGTCGACAGCGAGGTGATGATGGGCATACTTGCGCGCGAAGGGTTTCAACTTACGCCGCGCGCCGACGAAGCGGAAGTGCTGGTCGTCAATACGTGCAGCTTCATCGAAGCCGCGCAAAAAGAATCGGTCGAAGCCATTCTCGAAATGGCGGAGCACAAGAAATTTGGCGCGGCAAAGAAACTGATCGTGGCGGGCTGTCTGGTCGAGCGTTTTCGCGAGCAGATTCTGGAGCAAGTACCGGAAGTGGACGCGGTGGTCGGCACCGGAGAGGTCGAACGCATCCTGGAGGCGGTGGAAGGCGAGCTTCGCGTGCTGCCCGCGCAGCCGCCCGCGTTTCTTTATCACGACCTGACGCCGCGCATCGTCACCACGCCGAAACACGCGGCGTACATCAAGGTTGCGGAGGGCTGCGACCACCCCTGCACATTCTGCATCATACCAGAGCTTCGCGGGGCGTTCCGGAGCCGGCGATTCGAATCGGTGGTGCGAGAAGCGGAGAACCTGGCGAGAGCGGGCGCGCGGGAAATCACGCTCATCGGGCAGGACACGACTTCCTACGGCGAAGATTTCGGCCTGCGCGACGGCCTCGCGCAACTCCTCGAAAAACTCGCGCGGGTCGAGGATCTGCTGTGGGTGAGGTTCCTGTACGCCTATCCGAATCGCGTGACGCAGAAATTGCTCGACACGATCGCTGCGCATCCGCGGCTCGCAAAGTACATGGATATGCCTCTGCAGCACGCCAGCCGGAGCGTGCTGGCGCGCATGAAGCGCGGTTCGAACGGCGAAGCTTTCCTGAAATTGCTGGAGCGCATTCGAACGACGATTCCCGGAGTCTCGCTGCGGACCTCGTTCATTGTGGGTTTTCCCGGCGAAACGGAAGATGATTTCGAGGAGTTGTGCGACTTCGTGAAAGCTGCAAAGCTCGACTGGATGGGCGTCTTCGAGTATTCCGACGTGGACAACGCGGAGAGTTTTGCGCTCGACAAGAAAGTTGGCGCGGAGACGATTACCGGCCGGCGGAACCGATTGATGGCAATTCAAAGGAAAATTTCGCGGATCAATTTGCGCGAAAAGTATTTGAGTGAAAGGCCGCGCGCGCGCAAGAGCCGGACATTCACGGCGCTGATTGAGGGCCCCTCGAAGGACAATCCGCTGGTGTGGGAAGCGCGGCTCGAAGGCATGGCGCCGGAGATCGACGGAAAACTCTATCTCACTGATGTCGAAGTGCCTGGCGGAGAGGCCGCTGCGCCCGGCGATGTCGCCTGCGTTGAAATTACCAAGAGCGATGCCTACGACCTCATCGGCCGCGTCGTCGAAATCCTTCCTCGTTCGACCGCGCGGACAAGCGATGCCGCAGATTCAATCCCGCCTGCGCTGCCCGCTGAAAAGCTGCATCGCATCGCGACTGGCGCGCCACTCCGCGTCTTGGGGTAAACTCTAACTGATACGTTATTCCGCGGGTTTATTCGAGTCGAAGGAATCCCCTGGTTCTCGACGGAAGCGAAGAGAGATTCCTCGACTTCGCAGGCCCACCCTTCGCAGGAGTGAAGGGGAAAAAGAAGTGGGCCTGCTACGCTCGGAATGACATTGATAACCAGGTTCAGACCTGAGAAACAAAACGGTCATGATGCACAAATGTCCGATTTGCAAAGCACAGACCGATTCTGCGGTACACGCGGATTTTCCCTTCTGCAGCGAGCGCTGCCGTCTGCGGGACCTGGGCAACTGGGCCAGCGAAAAGTACGTGGTCTCCGATCCAATCTTTGATGAAGGTGATCGCGCAGCGGTCAACGACGAGGAAGAGAACGGAGAAGGCAAGCGGAAGACGATCACCCTCGATCTGCCCAACCCCGATGACGACAAACACTAGCGCTACGCCAGCACTGGAAACACGGCGTAAGAAGCCGCGGATCGCGCTTGCGATTGCCAGCGCGCTGGGCGTCGGCTACATTCCCAAGTCGCCGGGCACGTTTGGCTCGCTCGCCGGAATTGCAGTTGCGATTCTTACACATCCCATCAGTCTTTTGGCTCTCTTGGTGTCATTGGTTATGGGCGGGACCGCCGGAATCGGCATAGACGTGCCGATGTTCGGCGGACGTGCTGCGCCCGTGTTGCTCTTGGTTCCGTCTCTGGTTGCGCTCCTACTTGTCGGGCTCATTGGAGTGTGGAGCAGCTCTCGGGCCGCGACCTATGCGGGCGTCGAAGATCCGCAGTACGTAGTTATCGACGAAGTGTCCGGCATGCACTTGACGCTTGTTCTCGGAATCATGCCGCTGAGCCTGCCGACGCATCTGATACCGGCGGACCAGGCTTCCGTTTTCGCGCTCTACTCCGCGTTCAGTCTGCTCAACTGGAAATACCTGCTATTGGGTTTTATACTTTTTCGCGTATTCGACATCTGGAAGCCGTGGCCGGTCCGCCGGCTGGAAAAATTGCCCGGCGGCTGGGGGATCATGGCGGACGACTGGATGGCGGGCATCTACGCTGCAATTCTGCTGCGTGTGGCGTTACACTTGATTCGGTTATGAAATTCGGTTTCGGGTCCTCGGCAGAAAAAAACGGCATTCCGCACATTGAGAGAGTTGCGCCTGCCGCGGCCATTCCTGGCGGCGAGATCACCATCCACGGGCGCGGCTTCGTATCGCGGGCGCAGCCACGCCCGGTGGTGCGCTTCGGCGAGGCGGAAGCCAGCCTGGCGCTGGCCAGCGAGAGCCGACTGATCGCGCGCGTCCCGGAAGGCGCGAACGGAGGCACGGTGCGCGTGGCCACTGCCGGCCACGAAAGCCAGCCTCATCCCGTACACATCGGACTGCAAATCGCGGACAATCTTCATCCGGTCGCAAATCCGGCGGTGGATTTCGAAGGCAACATCTACGTCACCTTTTCCGGGCCGCGCGGGCAGCGCGTTCCCGTGTCGCTGTACAAGATCACCGCGAACTACAACGTGAAGCCGTTGGTCAACTCCCTTGTGAATCCCAGCGGGCTGGCGCTCGACCGCGAGGGAAATCTTTTCGTCTCCTGCCGCAACGACGGCACCATCCATCGCGTCACGCCCGAGGGCCGCGCGGAGCAGTGGATCGAAGGCATGGGCATCGCCACGGGGATCGCGTTCGACCACGCGGAAAACCTGTACGTGGGCGACCGCAGCGGCACGATTTTCAAGATCAGCGGAAGCCGCGAAATTTTTGTTTTTGCCACGCTCGAGCCGTCCATCGCCGCTTATCACCTGGCGTTTCACCCCAACGGCGATCTCTACGTCACGGGACCGACGACATCCAGCTTCGATCGCATGTACCGCATCACGAAGGGAGGCGAGGTCAGCGTCTTCTTTCGCGGCCTCGGCCGGCCGCAAGGGCTGGCCTTCGATCGCGACGGCAACATCTACGTGGCTGCCTCTTATGGCGGCCGCCGGGGAATCGTGCGCATCACGCAGCAATTCGAGGCCGAGGTGGTACTGAGCGGCTCCGGCCTCGTTGGCCTTGCCCTGCAGCCTTCCGGCCGCGCCATTCTCGCCACCACCGGCGCGCTCTTCACCCTCGATTGGGACGTTCGCGGCTTGCCGTTGATCGGATAAGCGAAAAGATGAAAGCGGAGATCATCGCGGTTGGTTCGGAATTGCTGACCCCGGACCACATGGACACCAACTCGCTCTTCCTGACGGAAGAGCTGAACAAGCTGGGCATCGAAGTCGTTCGAAAG
>QHYF01000233.1 GCA_003224075.1 Acidobacteriota bacterium | reverse complement strand
CTGCTCGCTGGCCGCACCGAAGCTCTTCATGGCCGCTTGCTCTCCTGCGACGTCTGGAGCGGCCACCTGCAATCCATTCGCGTGCCGCGCAACCCCCAATGCCGCGCCTGCGCAAAACGCGACTTCACCTATCTTGAGGGCGAATCCCAGCCCCACATCACCATGTGCGGCCGGGATTCGGTCCAGATTCACGAGCGCAGCCGCGCCCTTGACCTCAGTGCTCTCGCGGCACGGCTGCGAAACATCGCCGATGATGTGCGCCAAAATGATTTTCTGCTGCGATTCCGGATTGCGCCTTATGAAATGACGGTCTTCGCCGATGGACGCGCCATCTTAAAAGGCACAAAAGATCCCTCCACGGCACGCTCGCTGTACGCACGCTATATCGGTGCCTGATCCTTTATTCCTCTTCCATTTCAGGATTCGCGATTCAGCGGGGATGCCCGGAACGCCCGAATGAACTCCGCATGCTCGACCGGTCCAGGTTTTCTCGCAGATTCATCAGCGTCAGAAATGTGCTCAGGATGCGCGCCTTCAAGTCGTCCGTAAGGTGCAGGCCGCTGGTCGCCACGCGCGCCAGCCGTTCCCCATGCTCGGTGATGAACCGCATGATTTCACGCTGGCGATCCTGCGTGGTGTTCCCCAGGGCCGTTTCCCGGCGCATTTCGGAGCAGTTCGTTTCCAGCGCCAGGGTGAAGTGCAAAACGCAGAGCCGCTGTTCGGCCAGTGCCGCAGGCGCGTCGTTCTTGCATCCCGAGATTTGGCAAGCCGTTCCCATTGGGCCCGTGGTGCCGCAGGATTAGGTTACATCCCCGCCGCATAAAATCCAGTGCCCATCGCGGCCGGTGCTGCGAATCTTACATGGTCGCTCCTCCGGCATCCCGGGCCTCCGTCTTGCCGCCGCGGGCAAAAAACTTTCTAAAATCCATTGACATGAGTATGCAATTACATGTATAAAAATACAGAGAGGCGGGCTCGCCTCACCATCATGAGCATGGGCAAAACATTTCGGCACGGCCAGATCCTTCGCCTGGTCACGGACCAGCGCATCGCCAGTCAGGAGGAGCTGCGCCGCCGCTTGGCCGCGCAAAAGCTGCGCGTCACCCAGGCCACCCTTTCCCGCGACCTGCAGGAACTCCGCCTGGTGAAGACTCACGAAGGCTATAAGTCCGAAGCCGTCTTGCCGGAAGAATCCACGCCGCTGCCGCCGCTGGCGCGCGCCCTGGGCGAATTTCTTCTCGATATCCGGCCGGCGGAGAATCTGCTTGTCCTCAAAACTCCTCCCGGCGGCGCTCAGCCTCTGGCCGCCGCCGTCGATGGCGCGAAATTTACGGAAACCGCCGGAACTGTCGCCGGCGATGACACCGTCTTGATCATTACGCCCAGCAAAAGATCGCGGGAATCCCTCCAAAAGAAAATCGAAGCCTTGGTCAGCCGGCCGCTTCGGGGCCGCGCGTGAAATGAGAGATCCTCGCCAAATCGCCGTCGTCGGTGTCACCGGCTATACCGGTCTCGAACTGGCGCGGATTCTTCTGCGTCACCCGGCGGTTCAGCCGCCCGCCTTCTACCTTCGCGAAACGAATGGCGCGAAGTGTCTCGCCGAGCTTTTCCCGCAGTTCCGTGGCTGGGGCGAAGCGCCTCTTCGCACACTTTCCGTTGACGCCATCGCTTCGAGCGGCGCGGGCACGGCGTTTCTCGCCACTCCGCATGAGGTCTCTGCGGAATTGGCTCCCTCGCTGGTCGAAGCGGGTCTCCGCGTCGTGGATTTGAGCGGCGCATTCCGTTTTCGCTCCGCGGAAACTCTTACAACCTGGTACAAGCTGGCCGCTCCCCCTGCCGAATGGCTCAGCGAGGCTGTCTATGGCATTCCTGAACTTTACGCTAGCGAAATTGCGACCGCTCGCTTGGTTGCCAATCCCGGCTGCTATGCCACCAGCGTGATTCTTGCCCTGCGGCCTCTCACTCAGGCACGATGGATCGCTCCTGACACCAGCGTCATTTGCGATTGCAAATCCGGCGCCAGTGGCGCCGGCAAAGACCCGCGCCGCGATCTCCACTTTGTCGAGGTGGATGAGAATTTCAAGGCCTATGGCCTCTTCACGCACCGCCACACGCCGGAAATTCTTGACCACACGGGCCTGACGGAGGAGCAAGTGGTTTTTTCGACCCACCTGTCGCCTCTGGCGCGGGGCATTCTTTCCACCATCTACGTCACCCTCGAGCAGCCGCAAACCGCCGCAGACGTGGAGGTGCTTTACCGCCGGTTCTACGCGGGCCGTCCCATGGTGCGGATCTGGGCCGCCGGCACTCTGCCGGAGTTGCAGCACGTCGCGCACACCAATTTCTGCGACATCGGCTTTGCCCTGGACAAGTCCGGCCGTCGTTTGGTCGTCGTCTCCTGTCTTGACAATCTTGGCAAAGGCGCTGCCGGACAGGCCGTGCAGAATTTCAATCATATGCTGGGGATCGAGGAGCAAACCTCACTTCAATGAGAATCGTCATCAAGTTCGCAGGTGCATTGCTCGAAGACGACGCTACGATCGGCGCTCTGGCGCGGCAAGTTGCGGCGCTCGCGCGGGAAAGCCACGAGATTCTCGTCGTTCATGGCGGCGGCCGCCTTTTCACCGCCACGCTCAAGCGCATGGACATCGAGAGCAAATTTGTCGCTGGTTTGCGCGTCACCGACCGCGAAACACGCGATGTGGCCGTCATGGTCTTTGCCGGTTATCTGAATAAGAAGCTGGCCGCGGCTATTTCTGCGGAAGGCCAGCCATCCATCGGAATCTCCGCCGCGGATGCGCAATGCTTCACCGCGGAACCCATGGTCCACGATGAAGTCGAAGGCCGCCTGGGTTTCGTCGGCTATCTCACCGGATTGAACGCCCAATTTATCGAATCGCTCTGGCGCGAAGGGTTCCTGCCCGTCGCTCCCTGCCTTGGCCTGGGGCCGGACAACGAGTTGTACAACATCAATGCCGATCATATGGCCGCCGCTTGCGCGGAATTCCTCAACGCCGATCAGTTGATCTATCTCACCGATGTTGCCGGCGTGCTTGACGGAGAGCGTGTTCTTTCCGCTGTCACTTGCGAAGAAATCGAACGTTTGGTCTTGTGCCGCGTTGTTTCCGGCGGCATGGTCTTGAAACTCGAAGCCGCCAAGCGCGCTATTGAAGGCGGCGTCCGTGAGGTCCGCATCGTTGGTGGAGCCTCACCAGGCGCATTGTTGCTCGCGTCACACGCAGCGGAGGCAGGTGCCGCTGACGCCTTACCCTTGATCCCCGGCACGCGCGTCCTGCGCGAACCTTTGTCCACGGCGCAGGCCGCGCTTTCGGTGGCATGATGCCCGCTGCTTCCAAGATCAAATCCGTGACGCGTCCCTTCCCTAAACCGGGAGAGTCGCCGGCGCGGGCCGCTAAACCCGACACGCGTTTGCTCGACGCCGAGCAGTTTCTTCTGCCCACCTACAAGCGTCAGCCCGTGGTCATGACCCATGGGCGCGGCGCTTACGTCTACGACGCCTCCGGCAAAAAGTACCTCGATTTTCTTGGCGGCATTGCCGTGAATGCGCTCGGCCACGCGCATCCGCGCATCGTTAAGGTCATCCGCCGCGAGGCCGCACGCGCCATTCACGTTTCAAATCTCTATCACAACGCCTTTCAGGGTCCCCTTGCGCGCAAACTTGCCGCATGGTCGGGACTCAATCGCGCGTTCTTCTCCAACAGCGGCACCGAAGCAATCGATGGCGCGATGAAGCTTGCGCGCCTTTATGGGCGTCAACCGGACGAACCTGCTGGCACAGCCGCGAAGAAACAACGGTTTTTGGCCTTGGAAAATTCTTTTCATGGACGCACTTTTGGCGCCATCAGTGTTACCTCCACGGAAAAATACCGCTTGCCCTTCGGTCCCGTTGTTCCCGGGGCGGAGTTCATCCGCTTCAACGACGTCGCTGATCTCGAATCGAAATTCGACGATACCGTCTGTGCCATTCTCCTCGAAGCGATTCAGGGCGAAGGCGGGATCTATCCGGTCAGCGAAGCCTTCTGGAATCGCGCTCGGGAACTCGCGACCAAGCATGATGCCCTTCTGATTGCCGATGAGATTCAATGCGGGCTCGGCCGCACCGGCCGCTATTTCGGCTGCCAGAAGTTTTCTTCGAAGCCGGACATCGTTCTGGTCGCCAAGCCTCTGGCGGCCGGCCTTCCGCTCGGCGCCATTCTCACGACCGAGGCGGTTGCTTCTCGCGTCTCTCCCGGCATGCACGGCACCACCCTTGGCGGCGGCCCGCTGGCTTGCGCCGTTGCGCTCGAATTTCTCAGCGTCGTCGAGGGCCAGGAACTTCTCGAGAATATCCGCGTGCGCGGCGCGGAGTTGCGCGAGGGTCTCGCGAAGCTCGCCGCCAAATTCAGCTTCATCCGCGAAATCCGCGGCGAAGGCCTGATGATCGGTGTCGAACTCACCGTCGAAGGCGCTCCTTTTGTCGCCGAAGCCATGCGGCGCGGTTTGCTGATCAACTGCACCCACGACTTCACGTTACGCCTGCTGCCGCCCTTCATCATTACTCGCGCGCAGGTGCGCGAATTTCTCCGCCTCTTCGAACTCGTTCTTGCAACAACTTCACGGCAGGCTGCCGCTCCGGTTTCCGGTAAGTCCGCGAATCCGCAGCGCGTTGCCCGTGCCGCGGCAAGGTGAAAAATGACGACGACGACTCTCGTTGCGCCTATTTCTTTATCGAACGATCTCCTCACCGGAGCGGAATGGAGTCCCGCGCATACGCGCGAATTGCTCCATCTCTCCGCGGATATTAAAGCCCGCCCAGGCCGTTACGCTTCGACGCTGCAGGGCAAATTCATCGCCCTCATTTTCGAGAAGCCGTCGCTGCGCACGCGTGTCACCTTCGATGTCGGCATTCAGAGCATGGGCGGCTCGGTGGTCTTCCTCGACCATACGCAGGCTTCCGCGTCTCTCGGCGCTCGCGAGTCCATCGCCGATGTTGCGCGGAACCTCGAACGCTGGGTGCAGGGCATCGTCGCGCGCGTTTACCACCAGCGCGTCCTTGAAGAAATGGCCGCGACCGCCGGCATCCCGGTGATCAACGCCCTTTCCGACAGGTTTCATCCTTGCCAGGCGCTGGCGGATTTCTTCACCTTGGAAGAAAAATTTGGCGCTTTGCGCGGCTTCAAGCTCGCTTACGTCGGCGACGGCAACAACGTCTGCCACTCGTTGATCTGTCTGGCAGCCCGTCTTGGCGTTCATCTGCGCATCGCCACGCCGCCGAACTACGCGCCGGCCCCCGAGGTGCTTGCTGACGGGAAGCGCGTGGCCCGCGAAACTCGCGCCAAGATCGAACTCCTGACTGACCCGCGCGAAGCTGTCAGCGGCGCCATGGCGGTCTACACCGATTCTTGGACCAGCATGGGCTTCGAAGCCGAGGAGAAAGTGCGCAACGCCGTGTTCCAGCCTTATCAAGTAAATGCCGGGCTGATGTCGCTTGCTGCGCCGGACGCCGTGTTCATGCACTGCCTTCCAGCGCACCGCGGCCTGGAAGTCACGCCCGAAGTGCTCGACGGTCCACAATCCGTCGCCCTCGATCAGTCCGAAAATCGCATGTACGTGCAGAAGGCCATCCTGCACACTTTGTTCTGATCTATCGATGCTCGTCTCCGCGCTGTTTCGAATCGCATTTGTAGGGGCGCCGGCCCGGTCGGGCGTCCCATCGCGGCTGCCAGCCGACACAAGAGAGGGTTTGTGAAAACGCAACTGAATAAGCCAAAAAAAGTCGTGCTTGCCTACTCTGGAGGGCTCGATACCTCCATCATTATTCCCTGGCTCAAGGAGAATTATGGCTGTGAAGTCATCGCCGTGATCGGCGACGTCG
>QHYF01000214.1 GCA_003224075.1 Acidobacteriota bacterium | reverse complement strand
CATCCGGAGAAAGGACGCAATGTCCGACGGGAAAAAACTAAAGCCACAGCACGCGCCGAATCCGCCCCACCAGGACCCGAAGTTTCTGGCCAGCACGCCGGCGCGGCCGATCCGCATTCTCGGCGAGTACATACACCCCCTGGTGCAGCTCAAGAAGGAGGGCATCGCCGACACCATTGTGATGTTCGGCTCGGCGCGCATCGAATCGCATGAGACCGCGCAGGCGCGCTACACGCGGTTGAAGCGCGAGAAAACTTCGAAGATGTCTGCTGCGGCTCTGGCGAAACACCGCGCAGCCGTGCGTCACGCCAAGAGCCTGTTGGAAATGTCGCGTTATTACGAGGAAGCACGCCAGCTCTCGCACAAGATTACGACCTGGGCGCTCACGCTCGGCCCAAGACCACGGCGCTTCGTCATCTGTTCCGGCGGCGGGCCCGGCATCATGGAAGCGGCGAATCGCGGCGCCCATGAAGCTGGAGGCAAGTCCGTGGGCCTCTCCATCGAGCTACCGAACGAGCAGTTTGCAAATCCCTACATCAGTCCGGAATTGAGCTTCAATTTCAAGTACTTCTTCATGCGCAAACTGTGGTTTGCGCAGATCGCCAAGGCGCTGATTGTTTTTCCGGGCGGCTTCGGGACGATGGACGAGCTGTGGGAGATGCTCACGCTGCTGCAAACCGGCAAGCTGGCGAAGCGCAACCTGATTCTCATCTACGGCCGCAAGTATTGGGATGACGTGCTGAACTGGAGGGCCATGGTGCGCTGGGGCACGATCAACGAAGAAGAGTACAAGCTGCTGCAGTTCGCCGATACTGTGGACGAAGCGTTTGACCGGATCCGCGCGGGGCTCGAGAAATACCATATGCGCGGCGAGCCATTCTTGCAGGCCTACTAGTGCCCTTCCAACTATTTGTGCCAAATGACCGTCCAAGGATCAGACGCGAACATGGGGAAAGCATTTTCGAAGGGATTTGCTCGAACAAGCTGGAACGGCGCTAGTTTCAAACCATAGCTAACAGACTTATTTGTATGTATTTATAGTGCGGCCCCGGCATTGCTACATTCTGCCCGCCACCGTGTTTTATCCGTCGGGACCTAACCCCATCCCAGTCGGGGCGAAAAATGGAAGGTGGAGGACATGAAGCTTTACACTCAGGGGAGAAAGGTATTCGGCAGGGTGGTGCTCGCCACTGCCGCGATTGGAGCAATGCTGGCTTTCGGCGCGGCGCCGCGCGCATTCGCTCGCCACTATGACGACGATAGGTGCCAGCGACGCATCGCCAAGGCAGATCACAAGCTGCATGAAGCCATCGAGCATCATGGTTGGTACAGCAGGCAGGCGGACCATGCGCGGCATGAATTGCATGAGGCGCGGGAACGCTGCTGGAGAGAGCGCCATCGTTGGTGGGATGAAGACGGCCACCGCTGGCACGGCGACCGTGACTGGGACGATCACGATCACGACCGCCATTAATTCCCGACCATGATGTATTCCGGGCGCCTCGATAGGATCGGGGCGCCTTTTTTGTGGCTCCTTTCACGCTCACGAACAGGGCGGGGTTCGTCGCAGAGGCGATCAAAACATTTTTTTCACCGCAGTGTTTGACGAATAGGAATGGGACGCAACCCCAACCAGTCTGGGAGACGCCCTCAGGAGGATGTTATGCGACTGCATAAGCATCTGCTGAAATCGGTTTTCGGCAAAGCAGCGCTGGCGACGGCCGCGCTCAGCGGATTCTTGCTCTTTGCCGGCGCGCCCAGCGCCAAGGCGAATGATTGGGACGATTGCAACCGGCGCGCGGCGTACGCCGATTGGCGTCTCCAGGTATCGATCGAGCACTTTGGTTATTACAGCCCGCAAGCCGGCTACTGGCGGCATGAGCGCCACGAAGCCTACGAACGGCTGGAGTGGTACCGCCGCCATCAGTGGAGAGCACACGAGTGGCGCGAACGTGAATGGCGGGAGCACGAATGGCGTGAACACCATCGCGACTACGATGGTTACCGGTACCGCCATCACCGCGACTGGGATCGCGATTGAACAGTCCCTCAAATTGTCGAAAAACGAAAAAACGGGGCGCCCTTGAATGCGCCCCGTTCTTTTTTGGGATTAGAACCGATTAATTCGAAGTTACCAGGTGTTCGTCGGAAAAAACGGCTGCGAACCGACGAGTCTCATCCTGGTCGTGCAGCATCACAATCGGAACCACGCGCAAGTACTGTTTGCAGGAATGGCACTGCGTTACTTCGCCTTGCAAATCCTGTAAAAAACCATCCGTGAAATGATAGAGCGCACGCTCGCGCCGGGCGTTCTTCTGATCCCGCGCGCCGCAGTGCGGACAGATGAATTCCACCTTGTCCTGCTGCGGATCGCGGTCCAGAGCGGCCCAGCCGGTGCGGCGCACACCTATAGTTTCGGGGTTACGCCGGTCCATGGGGGCTAGCCTCCTCAGATCCACGTCCACAAATAATAAGATGCGCCAGGCTGTCGCTCGGATACGGTTTCTGTAACCTATTCATTAAAAGCCACTTACAACTAATTCCAAAGAACGAGAGTCGCATACTGACGACGAGAACCACGCTTCTCGAGAGCCACGGGAACTTGTCTCTCCGCCCGGTGTCCAACGCAGTGAGGACGCGCGCAACCTCACATCCCTGCGAGCGCGGCGCCGGTTTCCTGGAGAACTAGAGCAACCCCAGGATATCGGCGCCGCAAGTTCTTCTGCCCACTCACAGGAAATTTTGTGGAGGTGTGTGATGCCGCTCGAGCCTCAAGAAGTTCACAGGAAAAGTTCCGAAGAAGGTCTTGGTTCCCTACGCGGGTGTCTCGTCGAAGGAGACGCCGAGCAACGCATCCGCGAACGGCGCGTCCGCCGGCGCGCCCTGACCATTTCGATTGTTCTGCAAAGCGCAGTGCTTGCCGCGCTCATTCTCGTGCCCCTTTTCTTCAAGACGCCGCGCATCGCGCTTGCCAACTATGTCCCCGTGCCGCCCTATCATCACGCGGGCGGCCCGACCCGCCCCGATCACCAACCACCCACGCCTCCACGTTCCAACCTGGATACGCACTGCATTTATTGCCCGCCGACACGAATTCCCGCGCAGATTTTCACGGAAGATCCAGGTGTCTCCTCGAACCAAGATCCCTTCGGCAGCGGTAAACCCCAGGGTCCTAGCGATGACACACCCTGCTTGGGCTGCATCGATATAGTGAGCCAGAACAGAGGACCAATTCCACCCCCACCGCCGTCCACTACGCAAACAAATCCACGAGTCATTAGGATGACTCAGCTCGACCCCGCCTTATTGATCCACCGCGTCGAGCCTGTCTATCCGCCGCTAGCAAAGCAAACGCACCGCGAAGGCCGCGTGGAACTGCGCGCCATCATCGGCACCGACGGCAGAATACGGTCCCTGCAGATCGTTGCTGGTGATCCACTCTTCGAGCAATCGGCGGTGGAAGCAGTTCAGCAATGGAGGTACAAACCCACCACCCTCAATGGTCAGCCGGTCGAAATCGACACCTCGATCATGGTGATCTATAGCATGCAACACTGAAGACTGGGTCACCCGAACAAGGGCGATACAAGACGAGCCAGCCTCCATCTCGTGCTGCGTTGCTGTTTTGGGTGAACTCAAGCGCGGGAATTTTCGATCGGCGAAATTATTTTACGTTTTGCCATCCACAGTTTTCCGAAGAACGGTGCAAGGGGCCGCATCTGCCTTTGTTGCGGCCCCTCTGCCTGCACTGGCAACCGATTTCGCGGTTTCGGGTTAGAAGCGGAAAACGATCCCGGTCGAGACACGCAGATTGTTCTGTGTCTGCGCCCCGCTGCCCGTTTCGGGGAATCGAGTGATCAGGTAATCCAACTTCACCGGGCGAATCGCAAGCCGGTCAGTCAGGTTGTAATCGACACCGCCACCGATGGTCATCGCGAAAGCGTTGTTCGAACCGCTGCTCCCAGAAATGCTGGCGCTGGCGTGAGCGACCCCGAAAAGCACCTCGCCGAAGGGCGTGAAGCGCTCAGAGCGGCGGTAGGAAACACGCGGCCCAAAGAGATACGTCGACAAGGTTCCATCCAGGCCGGTGTTGAGGATGTTGCCGTTGTGGTAGCCGCCGAAGTCTGCGACGCCGCTGAGCCAGCTATTGGCGTTATAAGCGATTGACGCGCTGCCGCCGTTCAGGCTGAAGCCGCTCACACCCGAGGTGCTGGGATTTTCACGCACGTAAGAGTACCCAGCGAAGATGTCCACTTTCGGGGTTTCCTGGGCGTGTGCCGCGACGCCCAAGATGGTAAGAAAAGCTAACAGAGACACCACTAGTTTCAACTTCATGCTGTCCTCCAGTGAGTTTAGTTGTGCGCGCAGCTCGGCTAGTTCAATGCGCGGCTGGGCGCTTGGCGGTGTGCCTCAGGCAGGAAGGCAGCGATCCGCATTTCCGTTTTTGTCTGCCCATAGAGATGCGGCAACAGCGCGTGAAGTTGTAGGCGGCGTGAAATATTTCTTGTGCGTCCATGCAGCCGATTACTCGCGAGGCTGTACGGGAAT
>QHYF01000213.1:6892-9447 GCA_003224075.1 Acidobacteriota bacterium | reverse complement strand
TACGTGCCAATCCAATAGACAAATGCGGGATTGGCATCCACCAGAACGCGCAAGTCGCGGAGGCGCTTTTGAATGGGAGGCGTCGAGAATCCCGCGTGCACGATGCGAAATCGCGGTTCTTTCAAACCGAGATCCTTCATCACCGCCTGGTACGAGTCGAGGACTTCGTCCATGGCGCGGTCGCCAATGGCGTGCGTTTCGAGTTGCCAGCCGGCGCTCGCCAGGAGGCGGTGCGCTTTCTGCATATCTTCCGGCTTCCAGATGAGAAGACCGAGGTTGCCTGGCTCGCCCTGCGCCGGCTCATAAACCGCGATCGTTTTAGCGGCCATCCCTCCGTCTGCAAACATTTTGACGGCGCCGAACTTCAGAACATCGTCGCCAAAACCGCTGTGGACGCCGCTGTTGGCCAATGCTTCGGCGTCCTGGATCGTCGATACCAGCGGCGCCATTTGCACGCGGAGCTTGAGCCATCCGTTCTTGTGCGCGTCCTGGTAGGCGCGCATGCCCGCGGCGGTCAGGCAAATGTCGTGAATCGTGGTGAGTCCGGTTTCGAGAGCTTTCTCCGTAACCACGCGGGTCGCGCGAAGCGCCAGATCGGGAGAATCGGGCGGAAGGACCGATTGCACCAGTCCTTGCGCGTTATCTTTCAGAACCCCCGTCGGCTCGCCCAAATTATCTTTATCAACGACGCCGCCGCTCGGCGCTGCGTTGTCACGCGAAACGTGGGCGAGTTTCAGCGCGATTGAATTTGCCACTCCCAGGTGGCCGGTGAAGTGCTCCAGCCAAACAGGATTGTTGGGAGATACGGCATCCAGATCCTTGCGCGTAATGTAGCGATGCTCGGCCAGTTTGGATTCATCCCAGCCGGCGCCGATAATCCATTTGCCCGGCGGATACGAAGCGGAACGTTCGCCAATCAGGTTCAAAATCTGCGCAATGGAGTGAACCTTTGGATATCCGGGATCAATGTCATTCCGTAAGAGTCCTTCGGCCCAGTCGAGAGCGTGCGTGTGGACGTCGATTAATCCGGGCAGCACCGTTTGGCCGTGCAAATTGATGATCTGCGTGCGAGCGTTGGAGCAAGAGGCGATTTCAGAGTCGCTTCCGGCAGCAAGAATCCGTCCGCTGCGCACCGCTATAGAAGTCACACCGGAGCGTGTTGCATCCATCGTGATGATTTTTCCGTTGCGAAGAATCAAGTCGGCGTCGTGGCATTCGCCTGACGGGACGTCAGGCAGGACGGCCAGCGGGCGAATCAGCAGGAATGCCCCAAACCATAAGAACTTTTGGCAGTCAGATTTCCGCAGAGAGCGCATCGATTCAAGAATTCTAAGATTCATGTGGAATCGCATCTGAGTTTTTCCTTGCTTCCAAACAGCCGAAATTTGGGTGGCCGTAATTGTACTCGGATTGGTCCGGGAAGAACGCTGAAGTTGAGATTACCTGGCAGTGGCGGCGCGGAAGGCTTTGGCGCATTCCGCACACGGGCAGATGCTGCGGAGATAGTCGTAGCTGTAGATGCCCGTGGAGTGTCCATCGGTAAAGCTGATCTGGATGGCGTAATTGCCCACTTGCGTGGCGGCATGGGCGCGCGGCTTGGGCTTGAACATGGGCAGCACGGGAGACGACGCGAACCCCGGCGCTAACGTCTTGAATGATTCTTTCTTGCCGCGTTCGTCGTTGCAGGTGGCGCAGGGACACTCCTCGCGCAAGTACGCAAACTCGTAGTGGCTCGCATGGCCGTCCGCCCAGGTGATGTCCACGCCCGTCCCGTTCGAAACGTGAATCTTGACGCTTGTGGGCTTTTTTCGCGGGTCGAGAGGAGTCGGCATATTGGAAGTTTACAGTCAACCCTTCACAGTCAAGAGTTGGAAAAAAGAAAAATACAAATTGCAGAAGCCCATCTCACGAAGAATCGCAGACCAAAGAAAACGTGGATATTTCACGGACTCAAGCCTTCGGTTTTCCGTCGCAGCAGTCCCCCGGGGGAATGGGATTCCCGTGCGGGCAGGTCTTCGGGTGCCCCAGAAAGGTGCAGATGCGCTGGTCGAGCTCCGGGCTGATGATGTGTTCGAATTTGCAGGCTTGCGTGTGCGCTTCGGATTCGTCGATGGAGAAAGTGTCTTTGAAAAGGCGCTCGGCCAGGCGGTGACGGCGGACGACGTCGCGCGCTCGCTGGCTGCCCACGGGCGTGAGTTGCACTTCGCCGTCTTGCATGGCCACCAAACGTAGTTCGGACATTCGGGAGAGAACGCGCGAGGCAGGCTCTTCGCTGGCGACAGGCAGCTTCCCAGCGGGACCGGAGGCGTGCAGACGCTCCACCTGAGCAGGCTTCCCTTCCTCGCCGCAAACCCAAATCTGCTCGAGCAGATGATCGAAGCGGATTTCGTCGTCGGTCGACACGGCCGTGCAGCAATCTGACGTGTTGACCAGCGGACAAGCGAGCGGATGGCTCGGCCCGTGCTGCGCCGTGTCGAAGTGCAGATGGCCGTGGGCGAGTTCAACGCGGCGGTCGGCCTGCCGAGCAATGTCCGGATCGTGCGTGACCATGAGGA
>QHYF01000213.1:0-6821 GCA_003224075.1 Acidobacteriota bacterium | reverse complement strand
AACTTTGGCTGATTGATCAGCGCCCTCGCGATGGCCACGCGCTGCTGTTCGCCTCCGGATAACTGGGCAGGCAGATGCGTCAGGCGGTCGTCGAGGCCGACACGCTTCAGCGCTTCCTCGGCTTGTTTTTCGTCGGTGACGCTATGGAAATACTGCGCCAGCATTACATTTTCGAGCGCCGTGAGGTACGGCACGAGATGAAATTGCTGGAAAACGAAGCCGACTTTTTCGGCGCGGTAACGCACCAGTTCGCCTTCGCTGAGTTTCGAAAGGTCCACGTCGTCGACGACCACATGACCGGAAGTTAGCGTATCCAGGCCGCCGAGAATGTTGATGAGCGTGGTCTTCCCCGAGCCGGAAGGCCCCATGAGCGCGACCCATTCGCCAAAGTTCACAGCGAAACTGACGCCGTTGAGCGCACGCAGAGAACCGTACTGCTTGATCAGGTTGTCGATGACCACCTGTCGCTCTGCGATTCGCGGCTGCGCTTGGGCGACGGAGCTCACGCTTCACCTCGAAAAACCGATGCCGGACGGATACTCGCCAGCCGCCGTAGCGGAAATGCGCTCAGAATAGCGACGAGTATGGTCAGCCCCACAGCTACAGGATACACAATCAGTCTCGGCTGCGCCGCTACGCCAAAGACGGCCTTTCCCAGTCCAATCGACAGAAAAATGCCGGCCGCAGCGCCAAGCAAGCCGCCCGCGAGCCCCAGCAGCGCCGCCTCGGCAAGAAACAACCGCAGCACGCGCCGCGTCGCTCCGCCGATGGCTTTCATCAAGCCCACGTCCATCTTCCGTTCCATTGCCACGTTCGTCATCGCCGCCATCACGCACAGCCCCGTCAGCAACAGCACAATGCCAACCGTCGCCGTCAGCAACCCGCTGATACGGTTGTAAATCTTCGCTTCGCCTTCCGTGAATTGGCGTATGCCATGGACTTCAACCTCAGGAAGCGCAATTCGAAGGTCTGAAATATAATGCTCGATATCCCTCGGCGTACCCGGAACGCTTAGTTGGATTAATGTGATCTTTCCTTTGCGGTCGAGCAGCGCCTGGGTCGCTGGGAGTTCAAGGAACAGCTGACTATCTTCCGGACCCCCAAAGCCTCTGACTTCGGCAACGGCACACCAATCTTGTCTCTCACTATTCTTAAGTACGACTCCTTCAGACAAATCCGGTGCGAGATTCAATCGCGAAGCTAATTCTCGTCCAACATCACAGGTGCGAACATTAAGTTGATCGAGATTTTTACCTCCGACTACCACGGATGGAGCGACCTGACCTAAGCCATGAGGCAGGTATTCCGAACCAGAGGCAACCGCGTAGCCGGAGACGATCGCATTAATGACATGGCGGGAACTCGTGCTTTGCCGGATGCGATCTCTTGCGCTCAATTGCGCTACTCCGTAGAGAAACTCAGCCTTCGTGACTTTCTGGCCAGCGTTTTCTGTAGGCACGCGGTCAAAGAGCGAGTCATCCATCACAGCAGACAAAACGTTGACATCAGGATGGTCGTGCGGAGTGATAAGGACGTTAGCGCCGAATGACCTGAATTCAGAGGTAAGGCGGCGCTTGGCATCCACCTGGAGATTGAGTAGAGCGGCGGTGACGGCAGCGCCCGCGCCGAGCGCCAGCAGCATGACGAAGAGACGGCCGCGGTTCGCGCTGAGCAGGCGGCGGATGATGCGCCAGAACATCGCTCGATTGGTGACGCGCCGGTCCGGCATCATTCGCCTCGCAGGATGGGCGCCGGCTCGTAAAGCGAAGCGCGCCGCAAGGGGATGGCGCTGCCGAGCAGCGTGACCACAGCGGCAAGCCCGAGAACGACCAGCAGAACGAGCATCGAGGGTTCGGGCGCGGCTCCAAAGACTTTCTGGCCGAGCAAGCGGGCGAGAACGATCCCGAGCGCATAACCGATTCCCCCGCCAACAAACGCGAGCAGGAGCTGCTCCGCCGCAAGCAGGAAGCCAACCGTGCCGGAACCCGCGCCAAGCGCCTTCATCAAGCCGATCTCGGTGCGCCGCTCAATCACCGAGGCCGCCGATGAGGCGCCCACAGCCAGCACAGCCGCGAGCAGCGACGCGCCGGTGACCAGCCACAAAAGCATTTGAACCCGCGTGAGAATCTGCCCCTCACCTTCCGCGACGCGCCGAATCACCCGTACGTCCGTCCCCGGCAATTCCTGCTGAATCTGCAACGCGATTGCCGAAATGTACGGCGTGCAAAACCAGCGGTCATACTCGGCGGGCGTAAAACTTTTCGGGTCGCGCTTCCCAAACGCATCTTCCGGCTTCGTCAGCGCACTGACATACAACTGCCGATACTGCCCCGGCTTGTCCGAAAGCGCTTGCGCTACGGACAGCGGCGCGACAATCTGATCTTCTTCCGAACCGCCGGTTTCAAGTAGACCAACGACTGCGAGGCGAGTCGAAGATGTCGGCGTGGCTTCCTTCATTGCCTGAAAAACCATCAGCTCACCGCCAACAGAAACACCCAGTCGTTTGGCCAGCCTGGTGCCCACAACGCATTCTGGTTTGTTCTCCGCGAACCAACGACCATCCACGTGCCACCACGGATTCGTTTTTCCAATCCCCGTCACGTAGATCGAGCCATCGGGAATTTGAACTTGGTGATTTGACCAGGTTCCGATCATTCGAACTTCCGAAGTCGAAGTGTAAGAAACGGAATTGAGATTCCCAGCTTTAATCGGCACTTCAAGGATTGGCGCAAAACCGACGATGTTGTTATGCCAGAAAATGGTCTTGAGTTTGGGCAAGTCGGCTTCCGGGAGATAGGCACCAGCGTTGACAGGGCGATAATCCACGCCGCCAATTTCGAGTGGCAACGAATCCGCCTGCGGCGTAACGATGAGATTTGCGCCCAGGCTGCGGAATTCTCTGGCAAGGCGGTCACCGACATCGAGCGCCACGCTCAGCGCGGCCGTAGCCACGGCCATGCCGAGCGCCAGCGCCGCCCCGGTCAGGAGCTTATGGCGCGGCCGCCGTCCAAAAGAATCCGCTACAAGTCGTAGAAACATAGGATTGCCGAACGTTCGGGTAGGGGCATGATAGTTCGCACCCCTACTGAGGAATCTCCTTTGCGGCTTGTGTCAACGACGAAATATCGATCGCCAGATCCCCTCCATCCACATGCGAGGGCACGCCGATGGGATTGCATCCGCCTTGATCGCCGATCGACGGAATATAGATCGCCGAGGCGCAGTGGCGGCAGATGACGTTTTGGCCGTCCTGCCGGTAACCTTCCGCCCCGCAGATGCGGCACGCGTCCAGCTCCGCGCCCCAGCCGTTGGGTTTCTTGATGATCATGAAACGCAACGACTGACCGCCAGCATTGACGGTAAAAAGATGCATGTTTCCGTCCTGAACTTCGCTGATCGGGACATGCACGATATCTCCGACGGCTTCGATCGCACGAGCCGAAGGCGGCGCGGAGTTCGCCCGCGCATAAATGAAATCGGCCGTGAGCACCAGAATCACGGTGAGAGACGCGGTTGCCGCCGCAATCATCCAGCGGCGCTGGCGGCGGCTCTGTGATTCCAGCAGACGTTTTTCGGCGTCGTTCAGCGTTTCTTTGGCGGTCTTCGCATGCGACGCCGCCTGCCATTCGCGCAAAACCAGCAGCATCGCCGCGCCAAAGATAAACACGAAGAAGAACAGCTCATTGCGAACGATGGGGCCAAGAATCGCCATCTCCCCCTTGCTTGAAGGCAGCCATTGCGCCTCACTCAGTTCGTGCAGGCCGGTTAGCGCCAGTTGAAACCCCACGAGCATCAAGATGACGCTCGTTACCGCAAAAAATCGGTGCAGCGGCACCCGCAAGGTGCCCTTGAAGAAGAACAACCCCACGGCAACCGCGGCCGCAATCCCCACAATCGTCCCGATCCAGGTCTGCAGCCCTTCGCTCGAAAGCTCCACGGCACGCAGGATCAGCGCCAGCTCAGCCCCCTCACGCAACACGATCAGGAAAACGAAAAGAAAGATGCCCCAGGCCGCCGCGCTCCCGGCCCGCTCGGCATAAGCTTCCACCTTCTGCTCGATCTCTTTTTTCAGATGGCGCGCAACGCGGTTCATCCATACGATCATCGTAACTACGAAGACCGCGGCGATCAGCAGCATCAGCCCTTCGAAGCCATCTTGGTTGATGCGCCAGCGGTCCAGGGCGACCGCTACACCCAGGCTGAGCGCTGCCGCCGCCGCCACGCCATACCAGACGAATCGCGCCAAATGCTGGCGGCCTGTGCGGGATAGATAGACGAGGATGATGCCCACGACGAGAGCAGCCTCAACACCTTCACGTAGCGCGATTAGGAAAGCCGAAAGCACGGAATCTCCACTTGTAAATGATTTGCAACTACACTTTAAGTGTATCGCACCAAAGCTCTTCCGTCAACCGGACCAACTTGGTCCGATTTCCCAATGCTGTAATAGGTTATCCTGTCGGCTGCCTATGCGCACCCTCTGCCAAGGCCTTTCTTTGCTGCTGGCGATCCTGCTTACCCCAGACCTCGCGCCTCGAACCCTCCACGGTGCGCCCGGATTCTAAGCGCGCGCAGAAAGCCGCCGAGCGAGGCGAAAAGGCCGAAGCAGCAGGCCGCTTCGACGAAGCACTAGCCGCTTATGACCAGGCCGCGCGTTATGCCCCTCAGGATATGTCCATCATCGGACGGGGAGTGGCGCTCCGCTCCAGGCTCGTCCGCGGCTACGTCGAAGCCGCAGAACGCGACGCTTTGGCGGGCCACTTGGACCAGGCGACCGAGGAATTGGCCGCAGCGCTGCAGATCGATCCCGGGAATGGCATCGTCGCCGAGCGGCTCACACAATTCAAAGCCATGGAAGAGGAATCACCAGCAAGAAGAACGAAAGAAATCTCCGGCTTGCCTCGATTGCATCCGCAGGGAGGCAAGCACAATTTGAATCTTCGCGGAGATACCAAGACGGTCTACCAACAGACGGCGGAACTGTTCGGCGTCAAGGCGGCCTTTGATCCGGACCTGACGGTGAGAAGCGTTTCTCTGCGCGTTGATGATGTGGATTTTTACACCGCTGTGTCCCTTCTCGGTGTGCAAACCGGAACCTTCTGGCGTCCCTTGAATCCCACGTTGATGTTCGTCGCTCAGGACACGCCAGAAAAGCGCCGGCAATATGGCCTGGAAGTGGAGCAGACCTTTCCGCTCTCCGCGGCTGTCGGCCCCGAAGATGTGACGGAGATCCTCCGCGTCCTGCGCGACATCACGGGGTCAACGCACATCACTCCCGACGCCCGCAGCCGCACCATTACCATGCGTGACACGCCGGAGAAGCTGGCCCTCGCCGGTAAACTGATCCAGCAAGTGGAAAAGGCCCGCGGCGAAGTGATGCTGGAAATCGAGCTGCTCGAGGTCGACCGCAACACCGCGCAAAAGCTCGGCATCGAAACGCCTTCCAAAGCGCGGCTCTTCAGCATCCCTCCCAATCTGATCAGCCAGTTGAACCAGGCCAACAATCTTTCCGCGCTGCAGACGCTCCTCGCTGGCATCTTCGGCGGAGCGGCAAGCGCCGGCACGTCGTCCCTTAGCTCCCTGATTCCCCCGCTCATTGCCTTCGGCGGCGGCAAGTCGACTTTTCTTCTGACCTTGCCTGGAGCCGCGGCGGACTTCTCGAATGCTCTCTCGCTGGTGCAGAGCGGCCGTCAGGTCTTGATGCGCGCGCAAGACGGCAAGCCCGCCACTTTTTTCGTGGGAGACCGCTTCCCGATCACCCTCTCACTGCTCTCCGGCAGTCTGGGCACCGCCGCTTCCACGCCCAACGTGGGCGGCGTGAGCAATCCGTTTCCAAGCACCTCGTATCCTGCGGGCGTCGGCCCGGTGTCCTTGGTCGCGGCTGATTTTCTGAACAACGGCTTGCTCGATCTGGCCGCGGTCAACCAACTGGACAACTCCGTGACGATTCTGCTGGACCAGAGCGGCAATCAAGGAACCTTTGTGCAGGCGACCGGCTCTCCGATTTCGCTCGGCCCAGCACGCACGGCTGCTCCAGCGGTCCCCCCTGCTATCGCCTCGGCAGTGCTCACCTCCAGCGGCTTTCACGATTTGCTGATCACTGATCCCACAACCAGCACCGTCAAAATCCTTTTGAGTAACGGCGACGGCACTTTCAAGCAACCAGCCATCTCCATCCCTGTCGGCAAGGAGCCCAGTGCCATTGTCACCGGTAGTTTCAACAGCAATGCTGACGCCAACCAGGATTTCGCTGTCCTCAATTTCGCCGACAGCACTTTTTCCGTTTTCGTCGGCGGCGTGGACGCGAGCGGCAATCCGACGTTCACGCCGGCGGCCGGTTCTCCTTTTGCTCTTCCCACGACCGTCAGCGGTCCCATCGCCGTGACGGTCGCGGATTTCAATGGTGATGGCAAGCCTGATCTCGCTATTGTCGACCAAACGACGCTCGCCAATCCGGCGATCACCCAAGGCAATGTTGTGGTCTTGCAGGGCAACGGCGATGGGACTTTCACCGAATTCACCGGCTCGCCGATAACCAACGGAATGGGAAATCTTCCTGTCGCGATCGCTTCCAGCGATCTGGACGGCAACGGCACCGCCGATCTGGCCGTCGTCAATCAGAAGGATAATTCCGTCACGATTCTGCTGAACCAGGGTGATGGCACTTTCGTGCCCGGGCCGAATTCGCCTCTCGCTACCTCTGCCACTCCCACGGGCATCGCCATCGCTGATTTCAATCAGGACGGCCACGCCGATATTGCCGTGACCAATGGCGGCGCAAATACTTTTCGCGTGTTTCTCGGAGTTACGGCCGGATTTTT
>QHYF01000047.1 GCA_003224075.1 Acidobacteriota bacterium | reverse complement strand
CCTCTTACTGGCCGTTTTTGCTCCACGGTGGAGCAAGCATCTGTTCCAAACCATCGAAAGTGCTTTTTCAAAGCTGGCGCAACGGAAAGCGCTCGCGATCTGGTTCCTCTTTTTCTCGGTGATCTCCATTCGCCTCGCGGTTCTGCCGCTGCTTCCCGTCCCCGTTCCCGGCATTCACGATGAATTCAGTTACCTGCTGATGGCTGACACCTTTGCCCACGGACGGCTGGCCAATCCTACGCCTCCGATGTGGATGAGTTTCGAATCATTTCATGTCAATTTCTTGCCCACTTACTCTTCCATGTTTCCCCCA
>QHYF01000048.1 GCA_003224075.1 Acidobacteriota bacterium | reverse complement strand
CTCGTTTACCCCAGTTTTACCGTGCCTTTTTCCATCTGGCTTCTCATGGGTTTCTTCAAATCCATCCCCAGTGAACTGGAAGACGCTGCCATGGTCGACGGCCTCACGCGCTTCGGCGCCTTCCTCAGGATGGTGCTTCCCATTTCTACCTCGGGAATCCTCACCGTCGTGATTTTCACGTTCACCCTGGTGACCCAGGAATTTGTCTACGCTCTGACGTTCATCTCTTCGGAATCGAATCAGATGATCGGCACGGGCATCCCCATTTTCCTGGTGCGTGGCGACGTCTATTACTGGGGAGCGCTGATGGCCGCCTGCCTCATCGCCAGCCTGCCCATCGCTTTCTTGTACAACCTCTTCCTCGACCGCTTCATCGCCGGCTTCACCGTCGGCGCCGTCAAGTAGCAGCCGGCTCGGCCTTTCGCGGCCCCGCGTCACGCAGACTCCGCGAATATCGGGGCCGGCAGATGCTTCGTCCTTCTCTTCCTCCAAAAAAGAAAAAGTGGGAAGTGGCCAGCGTCCGGCCCGGAGGTTTCTTCTCGCGTTGCAAACGTCCGTCGGTCGGAGCGCGCCTATAAAAACAAGTGGCGCCGGGGAGGAGTGAACAATGCTCCTTCCCGGCGCCGGAAGATTGATCCAAATTGTCCGCCCTAGAAATCGAACCGGAGACCGAACTGGATCCAGCGGCTGCCGTCCGCAAGCGTGTTATCCCGGTTGGTGGGTACCAATTGCGTCGAGATCACGCCGAAGCTGGCTTTCTGGGTTAGGCTCAGCGTCGGATCAACAAAGTTCACGTGGTTGAAGAGGTTGAAAAAGTCCGCCGTGATGCTGAACGAAACCCGTTCGGTCAGCGCGGTCTTCTTGCCCAACGATGAGTCTAAGTTCCAGAATGGCAACCCGCGAATTGGGTTCGCGCGGCCCGTGCGCCCGTCCTTACTGATCTGCACGTTCCGGAAGTCGCCAAAAACGGCTGCGGGATCGGCGAAAAGGTTGAGACCTGAGCCCTTCTTGGCGGGGTCGCCAGATGTGCCGATTCCGTTCGAGCCGGCTACGCCACCGTGTACGGAATTGCCGAATGAGCTCGGGTTCACGGTTGGGATCATTCCAACGGCAAATCCGAAGATACTTCCTCCGCCCCATACTTGACTACTCTCGGTCACGAAGAGCGGCAGGCCACCGAACGTCGAGAAGATCCCAGACGTGTACCATCCGCTAAGCAATTGCTTGCCCCATGATCCGGCACCGAAACGGTGTCCTTTCCCCAGCGGCAGCTCGTATACGTAGGAAAAATTGAAAATGTGCGTGCGGTCGAATAGCGAGGGCCCGTAGTCGACGTTCGGGAAGTAACTGTTCGAGTAGATACCGGCCTGGTTCTGGTTCGAGATGTTTTGGTCCAGCGTCTTGGAGAACGTGTAGGTTGCGTCGAACGTCAGCCCATGGGATGTCCGCTTCCGCAGGGTCGCGATCAACCCGTTGTAGTTCGACTTGCCGATGTACGTGCGCATGTGCAGATCGAATAGTTGTCGGTTTTGGAATGTCGGCAGGCCAAGGCAGCTCCGCCGTCCATCCATCACTGAGAACAGCGAACTCACGAGCCCGCCAGTAAAGTTCGAAGCCGCTGCGTTCGTCAAGAATTGCGTTGCGGTCGTCGCGGTCGAAGTTCCTGCGCAAGCCGAACCAATTAAGCCCGCGAGTTGGTTCTCGAAGAAAGGCTGGGCCGCCGGCGTCTGTCCCGTCGCCAGCGCCGCCGCAACCGCGTCGTACGCTTGAGCAAACGATTGTTTCGAGGCTGAGTCAACAAAGAAATACGGAGCGGAGTTGAAATTCACGCCCTGCGGTAACCTGTCCGACCATCGTCCCGTCCAGCCAACTTCCACGATCATGTTGCCCGGGATTTCTCGTTGGATCGTCAGATCAAACGCTTTGCTGCGGCCGATTTTGGTATTTGGGTCGTCCTGGAAACTGAACAGTTCGCCGAACGGTGTGCTCGGTACAACGGGTATGCTCACCGAAGGAACCGTTGGTACGGGTAGGTTTCCATCGACGCCGACGCGGAATGATGCGGCTCCCGGGCTGCCCGTACCTGCTGCTGCATTGCAGCCAGCTCCAGGCGTGCCGGAGGCGTTGCACAATGGAGCCCCGACGCTGATTGTTTGCGCAAACCCTACGCCCAACATCGGGATTATTACGCTCTGAACCGTATTAATGCGGTCGTACACAAGGCCAAAGCCTCCGCGAATCACTGTCTTCCGATTTCCGGTCATGCGGTGCAAGAATCCAGAATCGAAACTCGGAGTCCAAGCCACCGACGCGCGGGGAGCCACATCGCCCCAATCAATATTAAACACATTGCGCCCCGCCGACTTCACCGGCTCGAACCCTAGCGTCGGGTTGTACGTCTTGCCTTGCAGCGCTGCCGCCTCCTTCGCAGCGATGTATCCGGGTCCAGTTAATGACTGGTTGTTGTTGGTCGTGTCCACCACCAACGTCTGTCGGTTCAGCTTTTCCTTCGGTGCTGTCTGCCAACCATAGGATAGGCCATAGGTGAGCGTCAGGTTAGGCGTAATGCGCCACACGTCTTGGCCGTAGAATTCAACGGCATTCAGGGTGGTGTCGTTCGCCAGGGCAGTTCCGAACGGCAACGGGTTTAGGCTCCCATCACGCGTGGTTAGGATGCCTACGTTGTCTACAAGGCCTAGCGTCGATGCGTAAAGCCGGTCCCACCGCTGAACGTCTCCGCTTTGCAAACAATTTGTCGTTAATGCCCCGGAACATGTAGGTGGGCGCTCCGACGAAGGAATCGACGGCAAGAAGGTGCTTACGTCCGCATCCGACAGAGCCTCGAGTGATGCCAGCGAACCCACCACTTTGTCATTCCGGATGTGTATGGTCGGGATGTGCCGGAGGTTCCCGCCGAATTGCAGGGTGTGCTTTGACTTAATCCAGCTCACGTCGTCCACATATTGGATGTTCCGGCCAGTGCTGTTTTGGAAGCGCGCCCTCTGCGTGTCCACTTCGATCGGTGCATCCACCAGCGGGTTCGTCGTCGCCGCCGCCAGCGCCGGTGCGAGTGCAATCGGCCCGGCTGACGAACCGGTTCCAACAATATTCTCCAGCGCCGCGGCGGCCGAAGGCGCCAGACGATTAAACGACTGGCGTGCCCTGACCCATCCGAAATGGAAGGAATTATACAAATGCGGCGTGATCTGTCCCGTCAACCCCGCAATAATCGCATCCCGGTCCGTTGGCGCCTTCGACACGGCTTTTGCTGTACCGCCGCGAATGTCATACTGTGCGTTCTGCCCCCCGGATACCAGTTTGGTTTGGTAATAGGTGTAGCTGCCGTTGAACCGCCATTTCGAATTGATTTGGTGGTCGAAACGCTGTGTATAAAAGTTGGTGGAAAGCGGAGTCGCTGCCGTGCCGTGGAACCCCAACGTGTTCAGGCCGTCGGCGCCGGCCACGCTCGGATCCGTGCCTGCCGGATCCAGCGCCCAAAGCGCTGCCACCGATGGACTGATCCCGAGTCCACGCGGATCACACGCCGTGGTGCCGCTCTCGCATAACGTCGAACTAACTAGATTGTAGCTCCGCAAGGTTCCGCCGCCCGTGCAATTACCCTTGCTGTCAAATTGTCCTGACGAGCAATCCGTGAACTGGAGAATTCCTTGTTTGAGCAAGTTGCTCGGCATCAGTCGCGTAAAGGATGATTGTTGCGGGAACCGCCTGCCCTCGTAGTTGAAAAAGAAAAAAGTCTTGTCCTTCCAAATTGGCCCGCCTACTGCTCCGCCGAACCGATTGTCCCGGATGACCGGTCTCGGTAGTCCGATTCGGTTGAGCTCCCACTCGTTAGCATTGAGGAAGTCATTCTGGTGGTACCAATAAGAGGAGCCATGAAAGTTGTTCGTCCCGCTCTTGCCGACAACAGCTATCTGGCCACCCGAAGCCCGACCATATGATGCATTCGGGTTATTCACGCCCACTCGAAATTCCTCCACTGACTCCACTCCCAGCGGAATGACCGAAATGTCAGCGCCAAGCCCGCCAACTATGTTGTCCGTGACGTCAATTCCGTCCAGCGTGAAAGTGTTCTGGTCATCAATCGCTCCGGCGACCCGCATTCCGACCCTTGGAAAAGTGCCCGTCCCCGGTGTTACACCCGGCTGCAGCGTGAGCAGCGCTGCGGCGTTTCGGCGCAGGGTCGGCAATTTAGTCATCGAGTCACTTGTAACCTCGCTCCCGACCTGTGCGTCGGTGGTTTGCAATTCCGCTTGCGCTGTCGCCTCTACCTGAACTTGCTGGCCCATGGCGCCGAGTTCCAGCTTGAAATCCATCGTATAGCTCTTCGTTATGTCGACATGGAGGGCCGCGCTCGCGGTTCTAAAGCCTTGCTTGGTCAGCTTGAGCGTGTATTCACCGGGCGCGACGTTGGGGAAAACATACTGTCCCGTCGAGTTCGTCATCGCTGCTCGAATTTCATTTGTTGCGGCGTTCACGAGTTCCACCTTCGCATCCGGTACGACTGCTCCGCCCGGATCCGTCACGCTCCCGAGGACAATCCCCGTGCTTGCCGTTTGCGCGTTTCCCGGCGGTGAGATGGTCGAAAGAATCAGAAACACACCGGCGATAAAGACAAATGTCATAGTCTTTTTCACGGATCCACCCCTTTTCATTTCGTGCAGATTAGCGAAGTTGGGATAGAGAGAAGAACGGGGACGCCAATGCGGACACCCCCAGGGAACCGGCAGCAATGCCTGACCACTTGCTTGGCGACCCACCGTAATCCCCCAAAAACCACTCACTCAAACACTCACATCGAGTCCACCCCATCAGGTGAGATTCCACCAGGAGGTGCGAGGGACTGCGTCCATATATGCCAACAATTTCGGGTACGTCAAGATATTTTATGCGATATCCGAACGCCCCCACTCCGGTCCATTCAGCCATCCGTCAGAGTTCGCCTTGTCCCCGGCACACGGTGCCCCACTACCGCATCCCCGTATTTAAGAGCCCCAGTGGAAGTACACAAACGAGTGTATTCGCGCTTTACGCCAGCTTTCTGGCCCAATCGGATTATTTTGGACGAGCCCCTGTATCCAGGTGAACTGTCCCTGCTGTCAGTTTATTCCCGCTCAGTTGCTTTCCGAGGATCTTCCCCGGTACTGGGAGGGCCAAAGGTGAGTTACTGAGAGTTCCCGCAGCGCACTTGCACTTCCGCCGCCAATTCAGGGTCCATCATCGCCAAGCGCCCATGGGCTGAAGAACAAACCTGCGACGCCGTGATTCCTACGGCGCCGCGCAAGTCCGCGCCAGACAAGTTTGCGCCGTCCAATTCCGCCCCGCGCAAAACCGCGCCCGTCAAATACGCTCCGCGCAGGTCCGCATTCTTCAGGTCCGCTTCGAGCAGGATGGTGCCTTTCAGGCGCGCGCCCGTCAGATTCGTTTCTCCCAGCTTCGCGGAGGACAAATCCGCTTCCTGCAGATTCGCAAAAGACAGCACCGCGTGCTCGAATTTCGAATCGCGCAAGTCCGTCCGCGAGAGATCCGTCCGCAGAAGCTGCGCGTTCTTCAAATTGACCGCATAGAGTGACGCGCCGGAGAGCTTTGCATTCGACAATGTCGCGTTTTCCAGTGTTCCATAGGAAAGATCCGCGAATCGCAGGTCCGCCGCTGAGAAATTTGCGCCGCTGGCGTTCGTGGAAACGAGCACGGCGTGAGCCGCCTGCACTCGATCGAGAACCGTGGAGCGCAGCAGCGTGTCACGCAGATTGGCGCCCCGCAAGTCCGCCTCGGATAGGTACGCGCCTTCCAGATTGGCGCGCCACAGCCGCGCATTGACCAGAAATGCGCGATATCCCCGCGCAAAACGCAAGCTCATTTGATTCAGCCGCGCCCCCGAGACCTCTTCCAGCGACTCTTCCGTCCACGCTCCCCGCGGCGGCGTCGAGAGACTTGCTTCCGTCAAATCCGCGTACGGCCGGTAGCCCACCGACTGGAACACCAGCGCCGCCCAGCGTCGCACATCGCGTGGGGATTGTTCCGACCCGGTGCTTCGATCGTAGGGCAGGCCGCGGTTCACGCCAATGGAGAACAGCAGCAGGATGCAGCCTACCGCCAGCGCCGCGCGCAATGTCCCCAACACCAGCCGCAGAACATTTTTCGACCGCGGCAGCCGCAGATCTCCGGGCCGAAGCACGCGGGACACGATGAACGGCAGGCACGTCGCCGTCGCCACCGACAGCGTGATCAGTAACACGTGCAGCAGCGTTCCGCGAAAATCTTGGCGCGCCAAGTAGCGCAGCCAGAAGAAGAACAGCGCCACGGGAACTATCCAGTACGCCAGAATCGTCGAGAGCACCGTCTCGATGGCCGTCTGCGTTGACCGCGTCTCTCCCTGCCACCGGAAATGCCGTCGCACCAGCCCCATGAGATACCACGGCCCGTCTTTCTCGAGCGTTTGTCCATCAGGAAAAACTGCGGGAAGCGCCGCCATGCTTCCCCACAATCTCAAAAGCAGAAAATGAAACCGCAAGGAGAGCGCCAGAAGCACCAGCGGGCCGCCCAGATAGAGCCCCGTCATCGGAAGCACATTGCCCAGGCGCGGGATGGGCAGCGCCGACGCATTCAGCAGCAGCCGCACGTCGGTGGTGAAGGCAATCAGCAGGCAGCAGACAAAGCTCAATCCCACGGTGAGAAAGTAGAACCACCGCGCGACTTTCGTCGCGTCGGCGATGGCTTTCGAACTGTCTACCGCCGAAATGGATTCCGGGAGCACCGCATCGAAGAGGTTCGTTCCACCCAGGCGCCCAAACCACAGGCCTTCCGCCCCATACGCGTTCGCGCCCATCAAGTTCGCCCCGCGCAGTTCCGTCCCGAGCAAATTTGCATTCTGCAGATTCGTGCGTACCAGGCTCGCCCCGCGCAGATTCGCCATCGAAAGATCCGCGCCTGCAAGGTTTGTTCGGTGCAAATGTGCGCCCTGTAAATTGACTCCCGTCAGGTCCGCTTTAGCCAGGTTCACGCCGCAGAGATCTGCCTTGACGCCTGATTCTCCGCCCGATTCCACCCACTGCTTGTGCTGATCCAGAATCTCCGCCAAATCGATCAGAGAGATTGCGATGGATTCTCGTCCACTAGAAACCTCTGCCGCGGCAGAAGTTTCAGTGGCGATTTCATTTTTGAATTCTTTGATTCCCAGAGCCATTTCGAATTCTTCCCCCAACTTTCTGTGCGCGCTCGCGCATTATTGAGCGCGCCAAATCTCTTGAATTGGCGCGCGATTCTACTTTTGATCGGCTGCGAGTTTCCCCCGAGAGTATGTGTTGCTGCTGGGCCGCCCCTATCCTCTCTCAGATGCCCTGTGAAAATCGCCTGCCCGGAAGTACAGGCGGCGCAGAGGTAAAGGGCCTCGCCTTTCGTGAGAATGTCTAATTCAAGATGCCGTACGAGCGCCGGAAACTTCCAGAAGTTGGAGAAGTTTTGAGGAAAATCGTTGAATCGTTGGCGAAATCAATTCGAACGCCGGTAACAAAAAAATCTAAACGACAAGGCTGGGAAAGAATGGGAAAGGTAAGCGAGATCGTTTCCGCAAAGCGTGAAATCTGGAATCGATTCGAATTCGCTCCGCTCGCTCAGGACGGCGTTCCTCTTCAGCTCGCAAGAAACTGAGCCGGGGCGCTTCGCTGAGGGGCCAAGGCACCCCGGCTGATCCTGCCCGCCTCCGCAGTGAGCGAGCAAGAAACCCATCAAAACTCTCTGCATTGCAGGCCGTGAGAATCTCTGGAGTTTTGGCCTGCGGATCTCGCGCCGTTTGCGGACTTTCGAATCCCCGTGCGTCAGGAAGTTGCGGCTTCCCTTCCTGAAAATCTTTACTTTACTTTTCGTCGTCCCCGCGGAGGAATTCGTACCGCTCGATGGCGGCAACCACGCCGACCGCTCCTTCTTCCCGCTGTTCGGTGCGCTGGACGCGCCCGAGGCAGCGTACCCGGACCGGTCCCGCCAGTGTGATTTCATTCGGAAGAGTCAGCAGAATCTCCACCGGCGAACCTTCCTTCACGTCCTTGGAAAGGAAAAAGTAGACGCCGCGGGAACTCACGTCCCGCGATTCGGTGCTCGTTTCACCAACTGCCGCTCCCGTGGTCCAACGCACAGTGAGCGGCAGCCGCATGGAAAAACGCTGGGTGGTGCGGCGTTCGGTGCCGGTCAAGACAGGCCTCCTCGTCGAAGCACGAGTGTATCCGGGACAGGTCTAGGGAACAATAGGACTGCGGGTACAAAATTGATTCAATTTTGAGAAGTACCGACGTACTAGGACGGGGTCGGCCAGGGACGCAGGCTGTTCCTGCGGGAAAGTTACTGTCTGGTAGTCACCTTAAAGAAAAATCTCACCGGGGGAGGCTGGTGGAGGGATGATGCGAGTATAGAAAGAAAGGCGGGCAAGTATGGACGACACGAAGCCGGTGGTATCCAGCGAATTTGGTGAGTCGACCGAAACTCCAACGACCAAAAAGGCCGTGGCACGCGCAGAATCCCCGGCGACGCCGAAGCCTGGCGATTCGACATGGCCTGCTAGACCTGCGAAGGCCAAGGTTCCGCCGTGGTTGATTGGGGTCTACGTGCTTGCTGGAGCGGTGGCGTTGGTGCTCTTGTTCCAGATTTCCGGATGGATCGGAACCGCGCGCCAAACCCGCATTCAGAGGGCTGTGGATAGCGTCACGCCAGAGAGACTGCTTGCGCGGTGCGGACCACCGGCGGAGGACGTGACGAAAGATGTCTTTCCCATCCTCATGCGGACGATGAGCTACAGCCGCGGCAGCAAGGGCGGCGTGGTGGTCGCGTTTAGCAGAACGGCCGAGGAAAAGAGCGACTGGGTGTTCTTGTCGATGAAGGACGCAAGCGGGCCCATGACCTACACCACGCCGGAAGCGCAGATTGCCGCGCTGCCCTGTTTGGATTCCAGGAAGTGAATGGCAAGCTGACGACCAAAAGTCCGGGGGTGGAATTTGAAGGGGCGAGATTCCCTGCAGGCACCTTCGTTCCGCAACCCCGCGCAAGCCATTGATCCCTCTTGAGATGCGGGGAGAGTTGAAGTTCCTCTTTAGGAATGCCACTGGAGCCCTACCCCCACCCCGGGTGTTTTGTGCAAAGAGTCCGGAAGTGTATGAAAAGAAAAGAATTGATCTTTGCAAGAGTGCAAAAGAGTCCGGAAGAATATGAAAATAAAGAACTTGAATCCGATTGCAAGTGATGAGAGATTGGTTCCAAGTTGGGAATTGTTGGTATCCACCCCGGCGGTTCGCGTAAGAGTGGCAAACACAGGGCTTACAGGATACGGAAAATGAAAGAGTGCGCAAACTCTTGAAAACAAAGAACGGATTCGAGGAGTTTCGTGCGTGACTTGTGTGTAAGAAAGTGCCTGGAGGGGGCGCAAAGATATTGAAGGGGTGAGAAGGACCACATTGCGGGCGGGATCCCGAAAGGCTCCCCGACAAAGTCCCCAAGATGCTCGGGGCCCCGGGCAAGTCGGGGCAGGCAGGCGGGGCAGGCGGGCCGGGCAGAGGGATTCGGCGTGGTTTAGAAGGACCGCGTGGCGGGAGGCCATAGGTGGCAAGCGCAAACAAATGGCGCTGGCGTAACAAAGCCATTCTAACACATTGGTACCTATTGTCAAGTGATTACTGTAAGTGGCTTGTCTGCTAGGAGATAGTCTGCCATTTCCGGACTCCTTTCTTGCGAGACCTTGGTGTTCCAGCAGCAACCAAGTCTACTCGGTCGAAGGAGCCGACAACATCATCGAATCGGCCAGAGGGGTACTTCAAAGCCGTTGAAGTAAATGCCGGAACCCGGCGGCCTCTATTGCACGCCGAGTGTCAGCTGGAGATAATGAACGTCCCCACCTGTGCTGCCTTGGAGTGTGACCGGAAACGTTCCGGTAATCACTTGCGTCAGAGTGGCCGATGTCGAAGGCAAATTGTTGGCATCGCCGCTGTATGCTGCCGTTATCTGGTAGAGACCCGGATTGTTAATGTACCCCGAACCTGTCTGCGCTTGACCGTTGGTCAGAGGGATGCCGCTTACGATCGGACTTCCAAAATTGTAAAAAGTGACCGTTCCTGTAAGCGGTTTGCTCGAGGTCACGGTCGCAGTGATGAGAAACTGGGTGTTCTGCGCGACCTTGGCGTTCGAGGTCGTTAGCGTAATACTCGTTGACTGCGGAGTTCCGCCGCCACCGCCTCCGCCGCCACCGCCTCCCGTTCCGCCGCTGCCGCCGCCACATCCAAGAGCGAAGAAGAGCAGGGAAACCATGCCCAGCCCCAGGGCCGCACGGAATCTTCTACGGCGACCGTGAAGTCCAAGTAAAAAGGGTAAACCCAGACCGGTTGCCAAGCTCAGCAACCACCAATCGCCTCGTTCAATGCCAAAGAACCCTGCGTGCCGTGCTTGGCTGCGGATAACGTTTGCAGGGGCGGTGCCAGTGGGAGTGAGCGAAATGGTTGCGGTAGCGGGCGCACTATTCAAGCTGACCTGCTTCGGACTGAGCGCAATGGTGTACCCGGAAATCACCAACGGCGAAAACGACAGAGCTACGGTGCTCGGTGTTTGGGTCAGCGGCGTGACGATGATCTGGCCGGAGCCAGTCTGCCCGGCCACGGGAACGACGCTCAGCCCATTAGCGGGTCCCAAGGTGAAGTCAGGAATATTCACGTTGACATAGATGCCGACCGCGTTGGAGCTTGCGTAGTTTGTGTCCCCACCATACGTAGCGTTATACCATTCCGATTGCTGCGGGGTATCAGTGAACGTGGCCTGAAGAATCAGGTTTCCGCTGGCGTCCGTAGATTGCGTGGTTGTTACGCCGAGCACGGTTTGGAAGTTGGCTGTGAAATTAATCTGCCCGGTGAGCGGGGGACTCTTCAACCCAGTATTCACGGTCGCGCTCACGGTGATCTTGTCTCCATACTGAACGTTTGTTGAACTGACGTTCATCGTTGTCGTGGTCGAATAGAGCGGACGAACGATCTGAGGTTGTGAAGTAGCAGGGGCGTAGTTGGTGTCCCCGCTGTATTTCGCGGTGACCGAGTGATCTCCACTGGACGTGAATGTAGTGGGCATTTGCACGCCGAAGCCGGGGTAGGTGTTGGGCAATCCTGCAAATCCGGAGATAGCAGTCGGCCCGCTGATGAGCGTTGACCCGTCGTAGATAGCAACCGTGCCGGTGGGGGCAACTCCACCCAAGACGTTCGGAAACCCCTGGACTTGAATTAAATAGGAGATTCCCACATAAGGATTGATCGCACTGGACAGATCAAGCTGCATCGGCGCAGGAGTAATGGTGAATGTATCGATGGCCGAAGTGCTCTTCGAATAGCTGTTGTCCCCGCCGTAGCCGGCAGTGAGTTGATGTGTTCCGCCCGTAAAAGTTGTAACACTTGGGTGCAGATCGCGGGTATAGCCAGCATTGTTCAATTGAAACGTGGCCTGATCCACGGGTGTAACGTTGTCCGTGAGCGTTACCGTGCCGGTCGGGCACGTCATTTGGTTCAGGCTCGCGCAGAGCGGCGAAGGCGGGCCGGTAGGGTTGGCGGTTGCACTGGAGTTCGTCACATACATTCTGATGATGTAGCTCGAGCCATACACAACCGAGCTAGCGTTACCATTGATGAGGTTCCCTGTCTGTGGATCGAACTGAGGTACAACAATGAACGTCTGGCTCCCTTCTTGGCCGACAGTAACGGAAACCGGAGAGGAATCACTGGGCGCGTTAGTGCCGTCGCCGGCATAGTGCGCAGACACCGTATAGGTACCGCCGGGCAAATTCTGGGTCGTCGCGCCGCTGACGGCACCGCTGCTGAGTGTGAAGTGATCAAATCCTTGGGCCGATCCATTCGGGAACGTCGCGATCAGCGACACGTCCCCAGCGGGCACGCCTGTTCCCGTACTTGGTTTCACAGTGATGCCAACGGTTACATTTTCGCCGGTACCGTGAGTGATTCCAGTAGTCGGCGAGAGAGTCAAGGAGGTGGTTGTTGAAATTGTTGAAACGCTACCCCAATTCGTTGCCAGATTGTTCACATTGACCGTTCCCAACCCTGTGGTCATGTCATAGCCAGCCGTTGCGGTCCAGGCTTCCGTCGTTGTGTGACTTGGATCCACCAGTACACCGTTGCTACCGGCGGTGCTAACGCTGCAGTTTAGGGAACCTCCTTGGCAGGGCACGCTGTTTGTGCCGACGCCGGGCGCGCCAGTAGGCAAGAAGCTATTCCCCTTTGTCACGTCGTTGAAAATGCAGCCTGCAGCTTCAGCCGCGCTGGACGTGCAGCTCGCGCCCGCTTTCTTCGCCAAAGCGTACAGCACGTAATTCGCGTTCCCCTGGCGATTCGCGCCTCCATGGGCGGCCTGATACTGGTTCACTAGCGCCATGATTCCCGCAAAGGCCGGTGCCGACGCCGAGGTTCCGCCCACTACTCCAAAATCCAGGATCCCATTGCTTGCGTTGATATCGCAGGTCCTCGCACCCGAGATGGTTCGGTCGCTCTGGCAATAAACATATCCCGTCCCGTCAAACCCGGCACTGGCAAATAAGGACACGTCTGGCTGATCGCGGCGGCTGTCATTCGGCACTCCGGTTACGCCCATCTGCCATTTGGGTTTTCCATAGAGACTGCTCGGCCCGCCGCTACCTGCCACAATGTTTACGGATCCATTCGGCGCGCTCGCGCCGCAACCGGCGAGTCCAATCTGCGCGCAATTCTCGTTCCAGGGAATCTCCGGGATGTAACTCTTCGCGGACGTTCCAGTAGGATCGTTTGTTGGATTCCAGTACGCCGCCCAATTGTTGACTTGATCGAAATCTGTCCCGCCAACCGAGACGTTGAACGGAGTAGATGCCAATCCACTTACCGCCAGGCCGCGTGTGGCCACCTGCTGGGTGCCGAAGTCGTCGCAGCCTGCCGAACCACCATCTCCGGAAGAGAGGAAGACGGTGATCCCTTGCGCGGCCGCCTGCTCCCAAAGGCTGTTGTAAAATGCGTTCTCGGCACTTCCCAGGGCATTCTCGCAAGCCCCATAACTCTCGCTCATGGTCCCGGCCAGGTTGTGCTCGACGATATAGAGCGCCGAAAGATCAACCCCTGCGGAGGCCGGCGTCGAAGCCGATACAACAAGTCTTACGGCTGCTCCAGGCGCCACCGCGCCTGACCACTCCACGTCGAGGTCGGCTTCTGCTTCCTCGCCTACGGAGGTGATTCCTGGATCCTCTCCATTCAGAATCACATTGGTGGCGTCGAAATTCGCGGGCAGACCGAACATCGTCCGGAAGCTCTGCACGTCCTGCACCTTGATGTTGGTCTCGCCGACGATGGCAATAGTTTGCCCGGTGCCATCATTTCCCGCCCCGATTAAGGGCCTCGTGTTGTAAATCGTGGCAAAATCCCCGGGACCTAAACCGTAGAAAGTCCTCCCATTGAAGGGGTTCGGAAACGAAAAGAGCGGTTCCAGACCCGCCTTGCCGATGGTGCGGCGGAATTGTCCAAGGAATCTCGCCTGAGACTTCTTCGGGAAATTGTGCAGCGATACGACGCCCGCCACAACTGGAGCCAGGGCCGCCGGAATTTGCGGATCGCTGGCGTTAGCCGTGTGTGTTTCGCCTTTGACCAGGTATTGATGAATCTCGGTATGAAACGCGTTGCGTACCTGCGCAACGTTGCCAGAGAATTCGATCACCGTTCGGCCTGGCCCAACTTTAATGTCCATGAATCCTTGCGAGGTCAACCATTGCGTCACCGTCTGAATGTCCGCATCGGCGGGGCCAAATTGTTGGCCGAACTGCTCGGGAGTCAGCCAGGCGTGATAGTTCGGGGAAGACTTGCTCTGTTGCTCATCGAGGACCTGCCGGAGCGCGGTTTCCTCATCCGGGCTTCGTTGCAGGAGCAACAGTATTCGCTTTAGTGGCTGCGCATCAGCTACTACGCCCTGGTCGAACTCCGGGCGGGCGAGTGGGTGCACGTTTCCCGGCAGCACGACGAGATTCTTCTCATCCACCGCCTCGGTAATCCTAGGTGGCGGCCCTGTCTGCGCTGCCGCGCGCCAAGAGGGAAATGCAAGCATGGAAACAAAAAGCAATACACGAGGACGCCAGCTGGGCTTTGAGAATCGCATAATCCGCTCGCGCAACCGATTCAGGAAGAACTTCTGCAGACCCCGGGGACGAAGAGAACTTATTTAGCAGTACACAAGAATAAAAGCAGGTAAACGCTGTAATCATCACTAGGGTGAAAACCCGAGCCCAAGGATAAAGCGTTGCAGTGGGAACGCACAGGAGAGGCAACGAAGCAAAGGGCGCAATGTACGGTGGTACCGCAAAGAGAAAATGATTAGGAGTGGTCGACGAAGCGGCGGTGGATGGCGGATCGATCAGATCGGCCCTGGCGAAAATCGTTCGTCCCGAACAGGCCGCAATCAAATCCGCACGGGGCGGGATGCAATTACGAATGGTCAATCAATCGGTGGTGAATGGCATAGAGCGCGAGTTCGAGGCGGTCGGAGACACCAAGCTTATCGAAGATGTTGTGCAGATGGTTTTTGACGGTTTGCTCGGAGATGAAAAGTTTTTCGCCGATTTCCTTGTTGCGGAAGCCCTGAGCGACAAGCTGGACGATTTCCTTTTCGCGGTCGCTGAGCAAAGGCTTCTCGCGGCGCGGGCCGGCTTCCGAGGATTTGGAAAAAGCCTTCATGACCTCGGCGGTCATGCGATTGTCGAGCCAGATTTCGCCGGCGTGCACGCGGTGAATGCTCTTCACCAAAAGATCGGTGGCGGATTGTTTCAAGACCACGCCGCGGGCGCCAAGGCGCATGGCGCGAACCACGTCACGATCGTCTTCCGCGGCGGTCAGAACGACGACACGCGTGGGCAGCGTATCGAAATTCACTTCCTCGAGCACGGCAAGGCCGTCTTTGTCCGGCATGCGCAGATCAAGAAGAAGAATGTCGGGCTTGAGCTTGGCGAGAAGCTTGATGCACTCGACGCCGTTCTGCGCTTCGCCGACGATGGTGATGTCCTCGTCGGAATCGAGGAGCTTCCGCAGACCATCGCGAAAGATGGCGTGATCGTCGGCTAGTAGTACCCGTATTTGCTGTTTCGTTTTTGCCATATCAGCCAAGGGGGACTTCGATTGTTAGGCGCCCGGGGGTCGACTCGACGGTCAAAACTCCTCCGACGGTACGCGCACGTTCCTTAATTGAAATGGGCCCCAATCGCAGCCGATCCAACTCGTCGCCGCTAAACCTACCGGCAAAGCTAAAGCCCTCGCCGTTGTCGTCGACTACCAGTACTAGCCGGCTGTCATCCTGCGACAGTTTTACCACGACATGGGAAGCCTTGGCATGCTTTTTTATGTTGTTGAGTGCTTCCCGGTAAATCTGGAAAATCTCGCGACAGACGCGGTCTGGCGCGCGCAACTGCGTTGAATCAATGAGTAAATCCATGGCAATGGTGGATTCATTTCGGTACCGTTCCGCGAATCCACGCATCAGGTCGACGAGGTCTGCGCTCTGAACGCGGAGGGGCCGGAGGTCCGTAACGGTCTTGCGGAGCTCGGCACCCTCGTTCTTGACGGTCTGCTGAAGGTTGGCGATGCTGCTGGCGGCCTGTTCCGGGGTGGCAGGAAGACGGCGGCGCAATACGTCGAGCTGAATCTCGATGCTGAGGAGCGTCTGGAGGATTCCGTCGTGGAGATCGCGAGCAATCCGGCTCCGTTCCGCTTCGATGGCGCGAGCGCGCAAGTGCCTCAAAAGAAAGATGTTTTCAAGGGCGGGGCCGACGTGTGCGGCGATGCTTTCAAGCCAGGCTAAGTCCTGCTTTTGGAATGGTTTGCGGCCGTTGGTCACGAAGATCCGGCCCGTTGGCTGGCCTTCTTGTTCAAAAGCCACGGTCATGAAGGATCCGACTTTTAGCTCCTGCTGCGCAGGGCCCGGGAGCCGAGGGAGATTCTTGATCTTCCGGCCATCGCGACGGTCCCAGCCAAAGCCGGAACCGGGCCCCGAAAGCGAGTTCCAGCAAATCGTGGCGTCCATGTCATCCAGAAGAAAGCCATCGGTCCGCGACAGCGGCATGCTCTCCGGAACCAAGCGCTCGCTTTCGCCCGCCTTCAAGCGCCAGAGAAAAATGCGCTCCAGATCCGTATCCCGGTAAAGGAGAAGCGCTTCTTCCGCGCGAAAAGTGGTCGCAAGCTCCTCGAGGAAGAGGCGCAGAGATTCGGCCAGTCCCTGATCGACCTGCATGGTCGCGCTGATGCGCGAAAAGAACTCAATCTGCGCTGCGAAGCGCCGGTTGCGGTCGCCGAGAAAAGCGAGGCCCGCGCCACCGGCAAATGTGCCCGCTGTGAGGCCGAGCCAGGCAACCACGCGAATCCAGTGAATTTCGCCTTCCACCGCCGTCAGCAAAACCAGTGTCAAAGAGAGCGCCCCAGCAAGCGGCAGCGTCAGGTCCAGGCCCCAGCGAATTCCGGCCGCGTAACAGATGAACATATATGGAAACCAAACAGGGACTGTCGAAGGGCTGATGTACATGAAGAAACCCAGCGCCAGAAGATCGCTGGCCAGCGGGAGGTGCCAGGAGCGATTGCTGAGGAGGCGTTCAATCTGAGTGACGAGAAGCGCAACGATAAGGTAGGCGACCAGAAACGAAGCGGAGCGGCGCGTCGCACGAGAAGGCGGTTGCTCGAGAACCGCCAACAGCGCGAGCAAAATGATAACGGGGCGCGCAAAAACGATCTGGCGCTCGAAGTGCTGCCGATCCGTTTGATTAGGGCTCATGCCCGGGAACGCTTGTCCTGTCCATTCAGTCTAGCAAGACGCGCGCGGTTCGTGGCGGTGCGTGTTCCAGCGTGCAACGGTGACCGTCGGCGCCGTGGCGAGAGTGTCTCGCGAGTGGGGCTCGCTTGGATTCCCATTCGCAATGCGATCCAAGATGAACCTTATTCCAGCCACTTTTCGATGCGCGGAAATTAGCGTAAACTGAAGTAGTTCTGCAAATGGTGGGAGTAGCTCAGCTGGTAGAGCGTCGGACTGTGGCTCCGAATGTCGTGGGTTCAAATCCCATCTCCCACCCCAAACATTCTGTCCTCCTCTAGTTTTCTTTGAGAATAGCTTGCCCTGCGCAAAAGCGGCGGCCGGTTCCGGCTATCATGGAGAGATGATTCCCATACGATGCCGCGGTTTGCTGTTTGATCTAGACGGTGTGCTGGTGGACTCGACACCGGCGGTGGCGCGTGTGTGGGCGGTCTGGGCGCGGGAGCATGGGTTCGAGCCGGATGAGGTTGTAAGAAAAGGGCACGGGCGGCCGAGCATGGCTACGATCCGCGAGCTGCTCCCGAGTGCGGATCACGAAGCGGAAAACCGCGAAGCGGAGCGGCGCGTCGCACGAGAAGGCGGTTGCTCGAGAACCGCCAACAGCGCGAGCAAAATGATAACGGGGCGCGCAAAAACGATCTGGCGCTCGAAGTGCTGCCGATCCGTTTGATTAGGGCTCATGCCCGGGAACGCTTGTCCTGTCCATTCAGTCTAGCAAGACGCGCGCGGTTCGTGGCGGTGCGTGTTCCAGCGTGCAACGGTGACCGTCGGCGCCGTGGCGAGAGTGTCTCGCGAGTGGGGCTCGCTTGGATTCCCATTCGCAATGCGATCCAAGATGAACCTTATTCCAGCCACTTTTCGATGCGCGGAAATTAGCGTAAACTGAAGTAGTTCTGCAAATGGTGGGAGTAGCTCAGCTGGTAGAGCGTCGGACTGTGGCTCCGAATGTCGTGGGTTCAAATCCCATCTCCCACCCCAAACATTCTGTCCTCCTCTAGTTTTCTTTGAGAATAGCTTGCCCTGCGCAAAAGCGGCGGCCGGTTCCGGCTATCATGGAGAGATGATTCCCATACGATGCCGCGGTTTGCTGTTTGATCTAGACGGTGTGCTGGTGGACTCGACACCGGCGGTGGCGCGTGTGTGGGCGGTCTGGGCGCGGGAGCATGGGTTCGAGCCGGATGAGGTTGTAAGAAAAGGGCACGGGCGGCCGAGCATGGCTACGATCCGCGAGCTGCTCCCGAGTGCGGATCACGAAGCGGAAAACCGCGAAGTGGAGCGGCGCGAGATCGCCGATGTGGATGGAGTGATTCCCTTGCCAGGAGCAGTGGAATTGCTGCGGGCGCTCCCTCCGGAACGCTGGGCGATCGTGACCTCATGCACGCGGCCGTTGGCGGGCGTGCGCATCGGCGCAGCGGGGCTGCCGAAGCCGAAGCACCTGGTCACGGCAACCGATGTGCGCCGCGGCAAGCCGGATCCCGAGCCGTACCTTAAAGGAGCGCAGACCCTCGGCGTGCCTGCAGCGGAATGTCTGGTAATTGAAGATGCTCCCGCAGGGATACGCGCCGGCAAAGCAGCGGGAGCGCGCGTGCTTGCTCTGCGCACCACCGCGAGTGATGCGGAACTCCAGGAAGCGGGCGCTGACTGGATCATCAACGACTGCGGCGCACTCTTTGCCGATTCCGTTGCGAATGGTGAAGTACTTCTGTCCGTCGGCCGTCGCGGAAAATAGCTCAGAGCCCTTTGCTGAAGCACCGCCACGGCCACGCCTGTTCTTTGGTGTCTCTTTTGCTTCAGATAGTAATCTTCACGTCATTATCTGCAGCTTTCCTACGGCTTGCGGTTATCGCCTCAATTAGACTGGGCGTGTCGAAGAGGCCAGCTATTTTGCTGCTCGACAAGCGACTCGGCCTCCGTTTCACGGGCCTCGCAAGGATGCCACCAATCTCATGGGAACACCGACACAAACATTGCCTCCCCAGACCGCGCCAACGCCAGCCGCGCAAAGAACCATTCACACCGCGCCGCTTGTCACCGCCATGTTGAAGGCCAGCCCGCACGTCAGCGATCTGATTTTTTCGCCCGGCCGCGCCCCGCAAATCGAAGTCAGCGGCCAGCTCATGGAGCTCAAGTACAAGGGGCTCGAATGTTTGAGCTCGCAAGATACGCTCTGCATCGCCAACGACATCATGGGCAAAAACGAAACGCCTATCCGAAAGCTCGAACAGGATGGCTCAGCGGACCTTTCCTATGGAGTCTCGGGTGTGGCGCGTTTCCGCGTGAACATCTTCAAGCAGCGCGGGAGCTGCGCCATCGTGATGCGCGTCGTTCCCGACAAAATCCCCGGATTCCAGGATCTGAATCTTCCCGAAGCGTTGAAGGAAGTTGTGGATTTGCGGAATGGCATCGTGCTCGTGACCGGCCCAACCGGTTCCGGCAAATCCTCCACGCTCGCGGCCATCCTCGACAAAATGAACGAGGACAAGGCCTATCACATCCTCACCATCGAAGACCCCATCGAGTTCCTGCATCGCCACAAGAAAGCGACAATCCATCAGCGCGAACTGCATTCCGATACACCGACCTTCGCGCTGGCATTGCGCGCGGCGCTGCGGCAAGCACCCAAGGTCATTCTCGTCGGCGAAATGCGCGACCGGGAAACCATCGAGATCGCGCTCGAAGCTTCGGAAACGGGTCACCTGGTCATGTCCACGCTGCATACCATTGATGCTTCAAAAACCGTCGAGCGCATCGTCGGGGTTTTTCCCCTGGCCGACCAGCAAGCCATTCGCACCCGGCTTTCGAAAGCGTTTCGTTTTATTGTTTCGCAGCGCCTGCTTCCCAAAGCAGACGGGAAAGGGCGCATCGCCGTGGTGGAAATTCTGAAGTCCACCATGCGCACCCGCGAGTACGTCGAAAAAGGCGAGAGCGAAGGTAAGTCTTTGCTCGATGCCATGCGCGATGGCAGCACCGAAGGCATGCAGCATTTCGATGGCGAAATCGAGAAGCTCATTCGCGCCGGTATCGTCGAGTTCGACACCGGTTTGAGCTATTCCACCAACACCGGAAACCTGCGCCTTGAAATGGCTGATTTCCTTGAAGAACGCCAGAACAACGCGCCCGCTCACAAATCCAGCGCTACCACCGCGCTCGAAATCGAGAGATAACCGCACTCCTGGGCGCGCTTGTTACATGGCCGGAAATAGCTCCTCAAGGAGCATCTCCAAGAATTGGTTGAAGTGCTCCGCCCCGTGCTCGCGCACGTACCTGATTTCCGCGGGCCGAAGCGGATTGCTGTCTATCCGCACTTCCAACCGCGCGGTGGTCTTCTGGTTTGCATTCGTATTTTCCAGACGCTTCTTCATAGCATCCGAAGCAACAATGCCCTTGCGCAACCGTTCGCGTGCGCTTCGTAGATTGTCAAACAGGCTGTCAAGGTCATGAATGACGCGAATCGCCTCCACCGCGCGGCAACCCTCTGCGACTTTTCCGTCCGCGCCAACGGCGAAAATGTTCGGCATCGTCCACGCGGTCTGATTCGTTCCCCGCGACCACATTACCTGCCCCACCGCAAACGTCGCGTCGCGCATGCTGTGAATCTCCGCTGCGGTTACGAGTGCCTCTTCCGAAGCGCCGATTTCTCGAACGTACTTGTTCCACACATCAGCAATCCGTTGTTCAGGAATCTGTCGCAATGGGTTGGAAACGGCCTCATATTCGGCGCGTGCAATTCGTTCCCGAATCCCGCGCGTGGCCCACGCAGGGGGCAGGTTGTCAGCGAACATATCCGCGACTGCATCCACGAACGCACGCGCGTCAGCCTCAGAATTGATGTGCGCGGCTAGCTCGTTCATTCGAATGGCTGCTTGGCGGTGGCGCTCGTAGAGGAGACTAGCTTGCTGCCTCACAACAGCCTGCTCTTCGGGCTTAGGACTCTCCTGTCGTGGATAACCGAAAATAAGGGCGAATACCACGCAATAGAGAAACATTTTCTCGCCTCGCTGCGGAACGAAGTACTCTCAACCGGAGAACCGGCCTGCGCACTCCGACCACGGTAATAGAAAGCAGGCTAGACTTCAATGGAGGCGCGTCGCCTAGGCTGCGCCGTGCGCCGGAGATGGACTTGTCGGTCCGGGCCGCGAAGCTTGCAGCCTGACGGCAGAAATCGGTTACTCTGTTAGGCGACCTGATGGCACATCCAGGTCCGAAGTCCAAGATGATTCCGTAGAATGAGCTCTCCGA
>QHYF01000221.1 GCA_003224075.1 Acidobacteriota bacterium | reverse complement strand
TCTGCCCCACGGCAATGGCCGCCACCATCATGAGCAGCGCGAAGAACACCAGGTTATAGAGCACGCGGTCTCGCACCGCTTCCCGAAACGTATTCAACGCCACCACACCGGCGCGCCTCATTTCTCGCTCACCTCAACGGCTGCGGCCTGCGCGCGGTCCGCTTCCACCAGGTTCATAAAAAATTCTTCCAGCGTCGCCTTCACCTGCGACACCGAAAGGATTCGCGCCCCAGCTCCTCGCAGTTGCTCGATCGCGCCATAAAGCTCTTCCTCAGCCATCTGCAGCCGGTACCGGTCGCCCGTGCGCGTCGCCTTCGACAGCAGCGGCGCACTGTTCGCTCCCGGCAGCTCAAATAGAATCTCCATCCCCTGCGTCTTCATGTCCACAATCTGTCCGGGCGCGCCCGCGCCGCGGAGCTTTCCGCCGACAATCACGCCTACCCGGTCGCACAACATTTCCGCGTCGGAAAGGATGTGCGTGGAAAACATCACCGTCTTGCCTTCGCGCTTCAATTCCAGAATGATGTCGCGCACCTCGCGCCGGCCCAGCGGGTCTAGTCCGGACATCGGCTCATCCAGAATCACCACCTTCGGATCGTGCAGAATCGCTTGCGCCAGCCCGACCCGCTGCAGCATCCCCTTCGAGTACTTACGAAGCTGAATCTTCCGCGCGGTTTCCAGCCCCACCTTCTTCAACATCCGCTGCACGCGCTCCTTCCGGTCCGCCGCAGTCAAGTCGTGAAATCGGGCGAAATAGTCGAGCAATTCCGCCGCGGTCAGGTAGTCGTAAAAATACGGCTGCTCCGGCAGGTAACCGACGTCCCGGTGCATTTCCACATCGCTGATCGGTTTGCCCAGGATTCGCGCGCTTCCTGCGGTCGGAAAAATCAGCCCCATTAGCAGCTTGATTGTCGTGGACTTACCGGCGCCGTTCGGTCCAATAAAACCGAACACTTCTCCCGTCTCCACCTGCATGTTGAGCCCTTCAAGCGATGTCTTTTTCTTCAGGTGCAGAAACCCGAAGGGATATTCTTTCGTCAGATTCTCAATTTCGATTGCTAAATCGGGCATACGTTTATTCTTGGCGAGCAAAGCAGGACCGTCAATCGCATAGCCGTCGTGTTGTGCACGGAGTAAAAATAGACGGAAGAAAACCGCTCAGGCCATACGATTCAAAATCAGGAGTCCCCCCGCCCGGACGCGATCTTCACCAGCTCCGGTTGCGGCCCGGATTGTGGCATCGGCGGCGTCATCGGCATGGGCTTCAGGTGCTGCGGCGCGCGCCAATTGTCAAGAATGCCGACTTGCTGCACGCACGAAACCGTGCACATTGGCGCGCAAAATTTAGTCGTAAAAAACTCGCGCTGCCGCATCTCCGGCGTGTACTGCTCCAGCGGAATCCCCGGATAACCCCTCTGCTGTGAGCACCAGTGCACCAAGCCGTCCTCGCAAACGTACAGATACCGCGAGCCCGACCGGCAGCGCCAGTGATTCTCCCTCCCGCGCGCCACGTTATGTTGAAATTGGTTGAACCGCGAGAACGACCGCTTGCTCAGCGTCATGACCTCTTCGAAGATCTCGATCTCTCGCGGCCCCAGCGGTTTCAACTGCCCGTCGTGGTCGTGAATGATCCCGACCGTGCTCGTCAACCCCAGTTCCACCGCGCGGTGCGCGATGCGCAGCGCGTCCTCCGGATCCTTCACGCCGCTTCCCAGCACGGAATTGATGTTCACCTGGAAATACGCGTACTTCCCCAGCAGCTCGAGTTTCTGATCCAGCGTCTTCAGGCTTTTCTTGGAAACCTCATCCGGCATCGTATTGTCGATGCTGATTTGCAGGTGCTCCAGCCCCGCGCGGTTCAGTTGCTCGATGCGCTCTTTCGTCAGCAGAAATCCGTTCGTGATCATTCCCGCGATCATGCCGCGCCGCCGGATGTGCCCGATAATCTCGTCCAGCTCCGGGTGCAGCAGTGGTTCGCCCCCGCTGATGGTGATGATGGAAGTCCCCATGTCCGCCAGGATATCCAGGCGTTTCTTCATCTCCTCCGCGGCCACTGGCTGCGAAAAATCGTCGAATTCGTTGCAATACGTGCACGCCAGGTTGCATCGCCGCGTGGGGATGATGTGCACCAGGAAAGGATGCTTCGTCGAAATCAGCGCCTTCGCAATCGCGCGCAATTCCCGCGCGCGTGTGTGGAAGAAGCGCTGCGCGCGCCAGAACCACACCTTCAGCGAGGCCCTCGATTTCCCGAATCCCTGTCTCATGAATCTTTGGCTTTCCCCAGGCCTTTATTATACACAACGCCTAGTTTCCTACTCCCTCTTGCGCCTCAGGCGATACTAGTAGGCCATTGCCTGCGCGATTGCTCGGGTGTATGTTGGTCTCCCGGCTAACTGTTTTTTTTCTAGCGAAATATGCGTGCCACGCGGAACCCGGTCCGCCTGCTGGCCTGCCCTGCTTGGAATACATTGCCGCCTGACTGGGGAGACCATTGCCATGAAAGCTCTCGCCGCATTTTGGATGCGTTTGCTGGCGTTTACTCTGCTCGCTCTGATTGCCGCAACCGTACTCTTTGAGAAGCAGTCTCCGCCCAAAACTGGCGTCGGCGGCGATGGCCTCCCATCCGCCGGCACTTTAGGTCCTGTTTATGCCTCACAAACCCAGGTCAAGCTTGTGGACCTCATCCCCGCAAGCCTCAGCGGCGAAGCCAATCAAGACAGCGAACCTTTCCTCGCTATCCAGACCGCTAACCCGCAAGTCATGGTCGCCTCGGCATTCACTCCCAATCCCGTTTCGAGCACTGGCAATGCCCCCGTCTATGTTTCTCAGGACGGGGGCAACAGTTGGGTCCTGAATGCCATTACTCCCGTTCCGCGGATGACTTGCGACATCACGCATGCCATGCCCACTGGCGAGAACCATCCGCGCGGCGACCTCCACGCCGGCACACTGGCTTGCGCCGCATCCATCACCCTCGACGAGTCGGAATCAAACGACGTGTCTTCCAGCGCCGTTATGAACGTGCAGTCCACGCGCAGCAATGTGGACCAGCCCTTCGTCCGCGCACTCGGCATTTCCAATGCCGACCACATCTATGTTGGTATCAACGATTTCAATCAGCCCAATGGCCGCACCGCAACCGTGGACGTCTCCGTGGATGGCGGCGCCACCTACAAATCCTTTTCCATCGAGGCGCGCAACACCGCGGGACAGGATGGACCTTCCGTTCGCCCGGCCGTGGCCGCCGACAATACCGTCTACGCGGCCTTTTTCGGCTGGCGTAAATTTAACGGCAAAACCGCCACCAGCGACGTCGTGGTCGTTCGCGACGATGCCGGAGGCACTGGCCCCAATCCTTTCCAGGCGCTCAGAGACCCGTCCGATAAACTTCCGGGCCGCCTCGTCGTCAAGCGCGTCTCCATCCCTTGGTCCAATGCGCCCACACTGGGTCAGGAACGCATCGGTTCCACGCTTTCCATCGCTGTCGATCCCAATAACAGTTCCACGGTCTATGTGGGCTGGGCGGATCGCGGGCGCAAAGGCGACATTTACACCCTCCATGTGCGCCGCTCGACCGACCGCGGTCTGACTTGGTCGAAGGCGGACCTGCCCCATACGACCATCAGCAACGCCACCAACATCGCTCTGGCGGTGGCCAACAATGGCGCCGTTGGTCTTCTCTACCAGCAACTTTCTGGCGGCCGTTGGGTTACACATATTGTGCAATCGCACGATGCCTTCGCAACTGTTCAGGACGTCATTCTCGCGAATGTCCCGGCGAATGCTCCCGTGCAGCAGTTCTTGCCTTATCTGGGGGACTACGATTATTTGCTTTCTGTTGGGAATGAGTTCCGCGGCGTTTTTTGCGCTAACAACTCACCCGACCTCGCCGATTTCCCCCAGGGCGTAACCTACCAGCGGGCGGCCGATTTCAACACAAAGACCCTCACGGATGGCTCAGGCAACCCGGTGCCTATTTCCATCGATCCATTCTATTTTAGCGTTCCGGTGATTCCCTGAAGCGCGTTTCCGCCATGACGCGGAAGAAGGAGGCGCACATGAATTTTTCGTCAAGCTTCTTTGCCGGCATCCTTTGGACTGCCTTGCTTGCGCCCGCGGTCGCCGGGTTGCCGCAAGGGCAAAACAGCCAGGCTGCTGTTAGCCAGCTCGGCGCAGTTTCGTTTGCCGGCGTCCCGCAATCGACGCAAACGATAGTCGTTCGCGTGGACTCCGTGTTGAAAAAGCCCCCGGCCGTTTCGCTGAAGAAGGGCGACAACGTCACCGTCGAGTTGAAAGACCCGTCCGCCTTCCAGCAAGGCACGCAAGCAACGTTCTATACGGAAGGCTGGATCTTTGGTTCCGGTGTGGCCGTCAAAGAACTGGGCCATGAGTTCAACGCGGGCGGCGCGTCTGCCGCGGGAGCCGGTACGGGCGAAACTGCGCTCGGCTACACTCAAGAGCAAATCAGCGATCAAGAGCTGCGAGACCGGCTGAACTCGGCGGACTTCGTCGTCATCGGGCGCGTCACAGACGTTCATCGGTGGACTGTGCCCAAGTCGGCCACTCCTCGTCGGGTCTCCGAACACGATCCGGACTGGCACGAAGCCGTCGTCCAGGTCCAGTCCGTCCTCAAGGGCGCGCAAGTCAAAGGGAACAAGGTCGTCGTCCGGTTTCCAGGACGCAACGATGTGGCCTGGGTACACTCACCCAAGTTCGAGAAGAATCAGCAGGGCATCTAGATCAGACGTCCGGCGTACCCACCGAGAAGGTGGGAGGCCGCCAGGTGAGCGTATACACTTGCCTGGGACATGGCGATTCGCTTCCCCTGTCAGACGCCCCCCGCGTGCGCTCCCTCCTCAAGAAATAAGCGGCAGGCTGCCGCGTCCTATATCCCTGGGCAGGGCGGGGATGCGCGCCCTGCCATTTTGCCGCTGCCAGCTTGAGCAGGCTTTGCCACATCCTCCAGTAAACAAACCACTTATGAGTAATTACTTGACAAACAGTACCGACATGCTATAATAGCTTTGTTGTATTCGGCACGATTCCTCAGTGCCCTGCGAACCATGCCCGCCCGCCACGCGCTCCCTCTAACCCTCTTAAGATCTTCCCGCCCGCCTCAGTTATCTTCTCGCCCACAGCTCGCGCTCCTAACTCCTTTAGCTGCAACACTTATGGATTTCCCCGCAAGTGTTGCAAACAAAAGGCTTACGGCAGGTCTAAGTCCTTTAGCTGCAACACTTACAAAAAACACGGGGGTGGGGGGGCTCTTGAAGGATCGGACTCCTTATCTCTCTTCACTGTCTCGGTCGCGACTAGGCCAAGAGGTGTGTTTTCCTCCAGTCACCGCTCACCAGCCACGAGTCACCGGCCTGCCACGACCGGGAGCGAGGGGGCACTTGCTGCTAGAATCATGGCAGCAGCCTCACAAGGAGCTTCCCATGTCTGAAGCTACCAAATCCGCCATGAAGACGCCGACCCGCGCCGAGTCCGACTCCATGGGCAAGATCGAAGTCCCTGCCGACCGCTACTACGGCGCGCAAACCGCCCGCTCGCTCGTTCACTTCGCTATCGGCAAGGACACTATGCCGCCCGAGCTGATTCGCGCCTTCGGCATTCTCAAAAAGGCTGCCGCGCTCGTCAATCAGGACCTCCGCAAGCTTCCCGCCGAAAAAGCCAAGCTGATCGTCCAGGCCGCCGATGAAGTCATCGCGGGAAAACTCAACGACCACTTCCCTCTGCGTGTCTGGCAAACCGGCAGCGGCACGCAGACCAACATGAACGTCAACGAGGTCATCTCCAACCGCGCCATCGAAATCGCCGGCGGCGTCATGGGCAGCAAGAAGCCTATTCATCCCAACGACGACGTCAACATGTCGCAATCCTCCAACGACACGTTCCCCGCCGCCATGCACATCGCTGCTGCCACGGAAACCGCGCGCCGCCTGCTCCCCGCCGTGAAAAACCTTCGCGATGCCCTCGACACCAAAGCCAGGGAATACGCCGGCATCGTCAAGATCGGCCGCACCCATCTCCAGGATGCCACGCCGCTCACGCTCGGCCAGGAATTTTCCGGCTGGGTGAATCTCCTGGACCGCGACGGCGGCCGCGTCGCCGTCGCTCTCGACGGTCTCTACGATCTCGCCATTGGCGGCACGGCCGTCGGCACCGGCCTCAACGCGAGCGCGCCGCCCGCAAAATCTCCGAGCTCACCGGCTTGCCTTTCCGCTCGCATCCCAACAAATTCGCCGCGCTCTCCGCGCACGACGAAATCGTTTTCGCCAGCGGCGCCTTGAAAACGCTCGCTGCCTCGCTCATGAAAATCGCCAATGACATTCGCTGGCTCGCTTCCGGCCCGCGCTGTGGTCTCGGCGAGCTCACTCTTCCCGAAAACGAGCCCGGCTCCTCGATCATGCCCGGCAAAGTGAATCCCACGCAGGCGGAAGCGCTCACCATGGTCTCGGTGCAAGTGATGGGCAATGACGCCGCCATCGGCTTCGCCGGCTCGCAAGGCAATTTTGAATTAAACGTTTTCAAGCCCGTCATGATTTTCAATTACCTGCACTCTGTGGAATTGCTCGCCGACTCCTGCAACAGCTTCGTCGAACATTGCGTCCGCGGCATCGAAGTCAACCGCGAGCAGCTCGATCGCTACGTCCACAATTCCCTGATGCTCGTTACCGCCCTCGCGCCCAAAATCGGCTACGACAACGCCGCCAAAGTCGCCAAGATCGCGCACCAAGAAGGCATGAGCCTCCGCGAAGCCGCCATTAAGCTCGGCTTCGTCACCGCCAAAGAATTCGACGCCCTCGTCAAGCCCGAGGACATGACCCACCCATAAGAGAGCAATGAAATGGGACTTTTTCATACTTTTCGTTTATCTGTTTTGCTGCTGGCGATGGTCTCCGTTGTCGAGGCACAACAAGAGCCAGTGCAAACATCCAAATGGAAATCATGGGAAACCGACTCGGAATCGCAGTTCACCGGTCGATATGCCAACTGTGACTACGGATTTTACGTGTTGCTCCCCAAAGGGTTCTTGGCACACGGCAATCACTCACCCAGTCCGAATCACGGATTCCTCATCGGCCTGCCGGATACTGGCATAACCGATGTCGTTTCTATCGACGACAAGCGGTTTATTTGGGTGAACGCTGAATACAATTCCTTTGATTTGTCGTCACTGAACGGAGCAGCGGAGTGGCGGACGAAGATCAGTGGCGAGGGCAAGAAAGAATTCAAAGTGTTGCGCCGCGAGAATACGAAACTCAACGGCTTGGCCGCTAAGCTCATTCGCTATCAGTACGAAGGTTCCGCCGGAACGGTGATCGAAGAAGAAGTGATCGCGCTTCGCGCCGGGATACTTTACGAAATCGGCTTGAGGACGAGCGCCGGTGACTACAAACAGGATGACGACCAATTTCTGAAAGTGATTGGGAACTTTCGATGGTGGAGGATTCACTATTGCTGACGATACGACACGTCCTGACGGTTGGAATCATCCTCGCTTTGCGTGCTAGTGCAGCAGCGCAGGAGGCGAACGCGCAGGCAACGCACACGCTGAAGCCGACGCCGAAGACGGTGGCGTGGGGCTACTACGACGCGAAGACGCCGCCGGTGCTGCGCGTAAAGTCGGGCGACACGGTGGAAATTCAGACGTTGATTACTTCCAGTCCGGAGCGCTTGGAAAAAGCTGGCGTTCCACCGCTGCAGGTCGAGCAATCGCTGCGCGACATTCACGACCAGGTGAAAGATAAAGGGCCAGGCGGTCACATCCTCACGGGACCCATCTACGTCGAAGGCGCGGAAGTCGGCGACGTTCTCGAAGTAAAAATTCTCGGGGCCAAACTCGCCATTCCTTACGCCTACAACGGATTCGGCCCAGGCCGCGGCTTTCTTCCCGAGGATTATCCGTATCCGAAAATGAAAATTATTGCGCTCGACGAAAAGCGCATGATCGCGCGCTTTGCTCCCGGCATCGAGATTCCGTTGCATCCCTTTTTCGGCAGCATGGGCGTCGCTCCGCCGGAAACTTCCGGCCGCCTCAGCAGCGCTCCTCCCTGGATTCAAGCCGGCAATCTGGACAACAAAGATCTCGTCGCCGGAACGACGCTCTACATTCCCGTGCACGCGCCCGGCGCGCTCTTCCTCGCCGGCGACGGCCACGCCGGCCAGGGCGACGGCGAAGTGGACATCACCGCGCTTGAAACTTCACTCATCGGCACCTTTCAATTCGTCGTGCGCAAGGACATGCACCTGAGCTGGCCGCGCGCGGAAACGCCCACGCACTTCATCACCATGGGCCTCCACGAAGACTTGAACGAAGCCACGAAACTCGCGGTCCGCGAAATGATCGACTTCCTGATGACCGAAAAACATCTCTCGCGTGACGACGCCTACATGCTCTCGAGCGTGGCCGCCGACCTGCACATCACCGAACTGGTCGACGGCAACAAAGGCGTCCACATGATGCTCCCCAAATCCATCTTCGTCGCCGGAGCTTCCAAATGAACGAAGCGCAGAATTGTCATTCCGAGCGAAGCGAGGAATCTGCTTCTCAGAGGTGCGCCGAAAAAAAGCAGATTCCTCGGGCAACTGCGCCCCTCGGAATGACACCTTTCGGCCTTTTTCCGGGGCTCGCTCAGTTTCCGCTCATTTTCTTTCAGTCGCTGCTGTTATTTCTCTGTGTTCTCTGTGCTCCGGCCTCTGTGTCCTCTGTGTTAAGTTTTTCTCTTCCATCGCCCCCGCAATCCGAGAAACCCGAATGGTGCCGCCCTCTTCCCCGCCCGGAATACAAATCGCTCCAGGCCATTCCCGTCAGCGACCCGTGGTTCGAAGTCTATAAAGTTGCACCCGGCGTTTTCGCCATTTACGAACCGCATCAGGCGGACGAAACCATTTCTTATCTCATTGTCGGCAACAAGCAGGCGCTTCTCTTCGACACCGGCATGGGCATCGGCAACATCCGCAAAATTGCTTCCCAGTTGACGGCGCGTTTCGTCGTCGTGCTCAACTCGCACACTCACAACGATCACGTCGGCGGCAACTGGCAATTCAATTTTGTCTACGGCATGGACACCAGCTTCACGCGCACGAATGCGAAAGGTTCGCGCGAGGATGCCCAGGCCGAAATTGCGCCGGATCAGCTCTGCGGCGATTTGCCAAAAGCTTTCAATCCAAAAACGTACGCCACGAAGCCCTGGAAGATTTCGCGTTTTATTCACGAAGGCTTCAAGATCAACCTGGGCGGCCGCACCCTGGAAGTTCTTTCCACGCCGGGCCACACGCCGGACGCCATCTCGCTGCTTGATCGCGCCAACGGCCTTCTTTTCACGGGCGACACGTACTATCCCGCCCCGATCTGGCTCTATCGCCCGGAGACCAATCTCGACGCCTACGTCAATTCGGTAAAGCGCCTGGCGGCGCTCGCCCCGCAATTGAAATTGGTCCTCGGAGCGCACAATATTCCCGTCGCGCAACCCGACGTGCTTCCTAGGCTCGCCGACGCCATCCAAGCGGTTCGCGCCGGCCAAGGCACGGTCAAGCCCGGTGGCGAAGGCAAAGCGCTTCACACATTTGGCGGTTTCTCTTTTCTTCTCGCCGCTGCGCGCAAGGAGTAAAATATTTTTCGCAAGGTCAAACTCATGCGTTCCAGGAGCCACAGAATCGCCGGCGCCGTGCTTCTGATTTTTCTTGCTTGCCCGTCCGGCGCATCTCTCGCTCAGACCAAGCGTGATAAGAGCGTGTGGAATTATGACGGCGGCGTCTTTTTTAAAACCGACGGCTCGCTTCCGAACGGCGTCTGCTTTCGCGTTTCGGGGCGCCTGGATTCTCCGGAATTCTTCGACGATCTGAAACGCGTTGACAGCGACCAGGGCGCGGCCTTCCGCCGCGGCCCGGAAACCGTCACGCATTTCCCCGATGAGCTTCTTCTCTCTTTCGTCATCCACGATCAGCCGTGCGCATCCGGACTCAAGCAAATCGGAACGCGGATTTATCTGACCCGCGAAATGATGAGTTCGCTGAAGCTCTCGCTCTATTGGAAGCACGGCGTGGATTTGCGCGCGGTTGGAAACGTCGCCGAAAAAAGTTTTTCCGTCGAACCCATCGTTCCTTACGATAGAAGCCTTTCTTCCGAACTGCCGAAGCGCTTCGAGTGGGCCTATCAGTTGGCCATTCCAGGCAAGGGAGTGCCTCTCACGGACAGCCTTGTCCTGGTCTTTCGCGCGCCCGGCGGCCGCATCGCCGCGCGCGTTGCCGCGCGGCTCTAGAGTTTCTGGCGGACCGCCCAGGACAGAGTTTCGCGCACCTATCCCATGGAGCTGACTTTTTGCGGTTCGATCTTGTAGGTGACGCGGACCTCGCCAGGCTGGCGATAGGGATATACGGGCTTGCCGAGATATTTCTGCGAGAGTTTGTTGATGTGATCGTCCGCGCTTTTTTCGGTGATTTCCACGACGCGGCCGCGGATTTCCAAATAGCGATAAGGATTCGCGGGGTCCTGCAGTGAAATGGAAACGCGGGGATCGCGCCGGACATTTTTGTCCTTCACCAGTTTCCCGTCGTAATCCACCCACACCGGCGTCACCTGCGGGCTTCCGTCCTTCATGAGCGTGCCAAGGTTTCCAAAAGCCTGCTTTTCGAACAGATCCAAATATTTTTCCGGAATCACTTCACTCATCGCAATCCTCCCCGCAAAATCACGCGAAAGTCATCTGCGCAACGCGCCCCTTCGCGATCCCTACGCGATTCTTACGCTTCATCGAGTTTCGGCGGGTCATCGTTCCGCCGCAAACCTTGCCCGCGCTTCCAGGTTTGTACGGAACTTTGCCTCCACGCCGCTCGCGCGAAGCCAACGTCCCGTTTCCGTGCCGCTCAGATCGTGTTCAAGCAGGACGCGCAAATCGGCTGCGTCGTCAACATCCATCTCCAGGCGTGAATTTCGCCGCACGATGATTCGCGCCCCGGCGCGCCCGGCTTCGGCCAGATGCTTGGCAAAACTTCCATTTCCAAAATGCGAGGGAAACAGAGTGGGCGGCGTCCGCAACATCGCATTGGTGCCTGTTCCATCCCGCGACGGCACGATCACCAAGGCGGGCGATGCGCATTCCACATTCAACAACTCATCGATGTCTCCGGGTTGGACGAGCGGCAGATCCAGCGGCAGGCGCAGCAAACTTCGGACGCCTCTTTCTTCGCAGATTCGCGATGCGACATCCACGGAATCGCTTTCGGAAATCTGGCGCTCCTCGCGCAATACCTCCCATCCATTTTTTCCCGCCAAATCCATGACTGGCCCGTAATTCGTCACCACAAAAATCTTTTCCGCCGCGCACACGCCCTGCACCGCGCGAATCGTGTCCGCCAGCATCGCTTCCGCCAGCCCAAACCGTTCCTCCGGCGTCAGCACGCTCATCAGCCTTTTCTTCGCATTCTTTAAATCCTTGACCGGCAGGAGAAGTGCACGCATGAGAATGATTCAGTAGGCGCCTTCGGTGTATGGCGCGCGGCTTTTCGGGCGGGCCATCGGGAGCCGCGCCGGAATTGCCGCAGGGTCATCTTCCGGATGAGCGAAGAGGCGCCGAATCTTGTAAGTGGTGGTGCGTTCGGCGGGCACGCGGCCAATCGTTCGAATCTTCGCTCGAAATTCTTCCGGCGAAACATACTCTCCGAAAGTCGCTCCGGCAGCCTTGGAAATGTTTTCTTCCATCAGCGTGCCGCTGAAATCGTTGGCTCCAGCCTGCAAACACGCGAGAGACGTTTCGAAACCGAGCTTCACCCAGGACACCTGCAGATTCTTGATCGCTCCGTGCAGGAGCACGCGCGCCAAGGCGTGCACACGCAAATGCTCCTCGCGTTTCGCTCCCGGCCTGGCGCCGCCGTGGCGATACAGGCGCGTATTTTCATGGATGAATCCCAACGGCACGAACTCCGTGAACCCGCCGGTGCGCTTCTGAATCGACCGCAGCAAGAGAATGTGCCGCACCCAATCCGCCGGCCCTTCCACGTGTCCGTACATCATGGTCGAAGTCGTCGGAATCCCCAGCTCGTGCGCCGCGGTGATGATCTCCACCCAGCGCGCCACCGGCAGCTTGTTGGGGCTCAGCTCCTTCCGCACACGATCATCCAGAATTTCCGCGGCGGTGCCTGGGATGCTCCCCAGCCCTTCGTCCTTCATCATCCGCAAATAGTCGCGCAGCGCCATGCCGGTTTTGGTGAGGCCGTAATCAATCTCCATCGGCGAGAAGGCATGAACGTGCATTTCCGGAATCGCGCGCTTGACGGCCCGCAGCAGATCCCGGTAGTAAAATCCGTTGAGATCCTTCGGCAGCCCGCCCTGAATGCAAACCTCCGTGGCGCCGCGATCCCAGGCCTCGCGCGCCCGGCGCACGACTTCGTCGAAAGAGAGCGAATAAGCGTCCGCTGCTCCGGGCCCC
>QHYF01000220.1 GCA_003224075.1 Acidobacteriota bacterium | reverse complement strand
CGGCGGTCAAACTTTTCGCTTTGCGACCAATCGTGCCGATCTGGGCGCCGCCTTCGTCTTTTATGGCCCGCCACCGGACAAAGAGGCGATGGCGCGCATCAAGGCTCCCGTTTACGGTTTTTACGGCGGGAATGACGCGCGCATCGACGCCACCATTCCCGATACCATCGCGCAAATGAAGGTCGCGGGGAAAACGTACGACCCGGTGACCTACGAGGGCGCAGGCCACGGATTTATGCGCTCTGGGGAAGCGCCCGATGCGAATGATGCGAATAAAAAGGCACGGGCCGAAGCCTGGACCCGCTGGAAGGCTTTGCTGAGCCGGTAGATCGGAAAGGCGCATAAGGGATGCGCCATAAGCCCACTTCAGAAAAGAGGAACAATCCATGGATTCGAAGCTTTGCGACCGCAGGGACTTCTCCGTGCGGCTGGCGTCTTTGTTTGCGGGACTGGGTGTAGCCGGTGCGGCTTTCGGTTCGACGATCGCCAGTGAGGCGCGCCCGGCGGCGGGCAAGGCAGGCGAGAAGACGGTCGCCGGGAACGAGGAGATTTCCCGCGCCGCCGAATCCATCCATCAGGAAATTGTTTTGAAGGCGAGCCGGAAGCGCGTCTACGAAGCGCTGACGAACGCGGAGCAGTTCACTAAAGTCATGAAACTGAGCAAATATCCTGACGGGCCCGGGGCGACGATTAGCCGTGAACCAGGGGGTTCGTTTTCTCTATTCGGTGACCACATCGTGGGACGCCACGTCGAACTTGTGCCGAACGAGCGAATTGTCCAGGTATGGCGTGTCGCAAGCTGGGAGGCGGGAGCGTATTCCATCGTCCGATTCGATTTGAAGGAGCAAGCGGACCAAACCAAAATCATCTTTGACCACACGGGTTTCCCGATGGGCTTGGCCGAGCACCTGCTGGACGGCTGGAATTCCAACTATTGGGAACCGTTGAAGAAATACCTGGCATAGACGATCGCTGAGAGGACAAAGCGCCAGTCCCGGAGGGCCGCCCACACAGAGCACGGGCAGGACGCGGCTTCAGCTCTGCTTGACCCGGAGCCTCAAGTCCTTTAGGGCTCTCTCGGCGTCCTGACGGAGTTGGACGGCATCGAACCGGAAGGACCGTAGCCAACCCTGCATCAAGCCATGAAACGGATAAGACAATAACCGCTGGCAGACAAGCAGCATATGGGCCGTTGTTGTGACCGTGGGGGCTAGCCAGAGGACTAGCACGCGAAGAAGCGGCAAGGTGCGACGCCCTTGCGCGCTCGCGCGCCCCGCAACATAAGTCACTCCTCGTACGTAGGCATACAGCAGACACAGGACAACTGCGACCAGCAGCAGGAGGAGCAGGTACGCCGTCGTAAATAGAAGAAACGCGAAAAACAGCTCTTGAAAGTAGAAAACGCGAAAAGCGAGAACGGCGACCAGGATACCGCACGCCACTTTCAGCGCGCGCCATTTATTCATCGGCCCTTAGTCCTCCTCCCCCCTTCTGATTGGATGCAGCCAGCGGCCAATCCGCAGCAACGAAAAGTTAGATTCGCGGGACATGGCGAAGGTTGACGGACGCTTGCGGGGAGGGTTCGTTGCGTTCGGATCCGCGCTGCGAAAGCTTTGTGGGTAGCGATTCGCCGCCGTGCACAAGTGCCGCGAGCATTGGAGCACACTGGATAGCCAAAATCAATTGGAACTGCACTAGCGGTGGAGTCCCGTTCCACCGGCCAGTGCGCTAGTGTCCTGAGTCAGAAGTTCTTTGCGCTGAAATATGAGGCTATGGGCTTGCAAGTTCTTTGTTTGCAGCACAGACAGTCCGAAACTTATTCAACGAATTTGCAATTCAGGACACTAGGTTGTATTGCACCAAATTCTTTTCTGTGCCGAGGAGTTCGCCACCGCGGTAGCTCCATTTCCGGAGAGCGGAGCAAAACACACCGCGTGCTTCCGCGCAATCCGGGGCGAACGCGCAGCTCCTGAAAGTTCTTAGGGGGACAGAACGCTGGCCTCATGGGCAGGATACCGGTTGGAGACACGTTCGCAATAGGAACTTGCGGCCTAAAGTGCGTCGCGTTCCAATGGAATTACTATGAAAACTACAAAAATCCCGGTTATTCTCGCATTCCTGGCGCTAGGCGCGTCCGCGCAAGCGTCCTTTGCACAGCAAAAAGTTTTCAATTGGCTCCCTGCCAACGACGAGAGCGTGCGGTTGGACCCCGCGAATTATCATACCGGGCGCACTTACCATCCGGGCCCGAATGGCGGCAACATTCATGTGGACATCAAGGCGGAGAAGCCCATCACGATATTCTTGACCGGCGCGGAGGACTGGAACCAAGCTTTGCAGTACCCCGCGTCAATCATCAACTTGCAACGGCTCTGTCTGCGAGAGCACGTGATGGAAACCACCTATATTTGCGATCTCCCGCCCGCGGCCCTGACCCTGGTGATCCGCGACGAACGGAACAGTCCGGATTCCGCGGTCTTTGCGGGACTGGGGGCGGTTCTAAATCCCGATAATAAAGTCGATCGCGCCGTTGGCGCGGAAATCGCAACTGTGTTGACAGGTCCGGGCTCAGCCACACGGCGTTTCGTCGCGCCCAACGACGTGCACATCCAATACTACCGGTGGGATTGCGTGGAAAACTGCATTCAGCCGGAATATCAGTGGATTCGCCAGGTCAAGGAAAAGTACGAGCTCACGTCGTTTTTGAAGGTTTACGGGGGATTCGCGCCCGACCACGACGGAGACCAGATCAGCATAAAAATCAAATCACCCGTGCCCATGATTGTTGCGATGCTGCCCTCGCAAATCGCCGACGGGTTGCACGGGAAACCGAATACGTTGGAGTCTGCGCTCGAGAAAAATTCCTGCCAGCAGCGTGGCGTTCAGTCTTTACAGTTCCAGTGCACGTTCAATGTCGCCGACGGCCCGCAGTCGCTCATCGTTGTTCCGGAGCCAAGTGTGAGCGTTCCCAATCACAAGAAAGCCGAAATTGAGATGCACGCAGTGAAATGCATCGCCAATTGCTCCCTGCTCGAGAGCAAGAAATAAAAGGGCGACTTATCCTGATCCGCTTTCCTGTTCTCTCGGAGAAGGCAATTAGACTCACCGGATCCCTAACTCCTCGCGGATAAAGGGCTTAATCCCATCCTTACCTTTCAGGCTCAACCAGAGTGGACCATTGTCGCGTTGTAATTCGACGCCGAAGTCAAAGAACGGACAACAGCGAGCCTCATACGAAATCCACTCGCCCAAATCGGCGAGCGATACGTTTTCGCGCTGAAGCCGGAACGCATAGCCTTGCGGCAATTCCTGAATCTCAATCCGGGCCGCTCCCAGCTGGCGGATGAGCTGGCCGTGGCGCTCTCGCTCCGTCTTGCTGAGCGCATTCATGTTGCAGTAGAAACCAGGTTCCTCGGTCATGGGTCTACATCCTAGGCACTTCATCGTAACTGCCTGTGCATCCCAAAAAGTACTACTAGTACGCAAATTGTGCGTTGACAGGTTCTGAGGGATAGCTATATTTGTACGCTTCGAGTCCTCGCTTGCCTGTCCCCCTCGAGACTCGCATAAAGAGACACATCAGGAGATCCCAGCCATGTCTAAACGCATGATCGCGCTTCTCGCCCTCGCGATTTCGTTGTTCGGTACCCAGTGTTGGGCACAGACCATTTGTGGCGGCATAGAGCAGCCGCCTTGCCCAAGCATAACAAACACGTTTAGTCCTGGCACCACCACGGGCACCTACGATTTTTCCAGTACTGGCGACGGCATTCTCATCGTCCGATTCGTCACGGTGCTGACGACGTTCACCCTTACTGCGACCGTCAATCATACGATCGACCCGTTTGACCCGAACGAGTTCCCTGCGGGCACTGTAGCCGTTACATACTGCAATGGTCACCAGGATCAATACGATTTCACCGGCAATGCCGGCGGCCCGAACGGTGTGCCTGTCAAGAACATCGATTATAAAGGGCTGATAATACTTGAGCTCAGTTATTCTACTTGCCGGCCAGTCCACAATCCTGCTTTCGCTCATGCGCCCGGCGACAGCACTACTTTTACTGAAGACATCTTAACGAGCTACTTCGAGCCTGCGTTTTCTGACCCGACCATGGATGGGTCAACTCCGGGTCTATCGAGCGTTGCTCCCGCCGACGAGCCTTTGACCGACAACGGAAACGACACACTCTGCAACCTGACGCTGACTCCGACAAATAACCCATCTGGACAGAAGCCTGAGATCGAAGTTACGCTTAAAATAACCAGCGGGGCGTGCAGTGGAACGGGAATACGCGACAAGACGGCGCGCCTTTCGGTTTCGACCGGTAGCGGCGGAAACTTTAGTTTCCCGGCGCTCAAGAACGTGGAAGCGAACAAATTCCACTGGGATAACAAGAACGGGCTGAATGAATATGACATCAGCACCGAAGGGCTGGTGAGCGGTCAGACGTATACAGTTACCGTGTTTTCGAGCAAGGTCTCTCCACAATCCGCGACCTTCATCGCGCCCTAGGACGCAAGGCGAGCCACGCCGAAAACGGTCTGGCTCGCGCCCAAAAACAAGGAGCCTAAGGTTGTCCAGCAAATTGAGCAGCTATGGCGCTCAGATCCTGCCGCTTTAGGATGCCATCGCTCCCTGATTCCTGGTGAATCGTTTCCAGAATTCGCCTGGCCGCGGCATAGTGGGGCGCCGCTTCGGCGCTCCCACTTCCCGAAAGCTCAAGGGTTCGGCCCATTAAGTTGTGGCTTCGGGCGAGCAGCGCCTGGAGTCCAAGTTTTTCACTCGTCCTCAGGCT
>QHYF01000211.1 GCA_003224075.1 Acidobacteriota bacterium | reverse complement strand
TCCAGGAGAGATTGATCTGCACCGGGCCGGCGGCTGCCGCCGTCAGATTCGTCGGAGCGGTAGGCGCGTTAGCGGGCGTGGTCGCACTGGCAGTGTTGGAATAGGGACCGAGATTGTTCGAAGCGTCGGTGGCTCGAACGCGGTAGTTATAGCTTGTCGAAGCGGTCAGACCGGTGTCGTTGAACGTGGTGGTGGCGGAGGTTCCTACTTGCAGGAAGTTGCTGCAGGTGGCGCCTGTGCAGCGTTCGATCAAGTATTGGGTGATGGTGCCACCGGTCTCCGTCGCCGCCGTCCAGGAGAGATTGATCTGCACCGGGCCGGCAGCTGCCGCCGTCAGATTCGTCGGAGCGGTGAAGATCGGCGCGGCCGTCGTGGCTGAGGCCGTGTTGGAATACGCGCTGAAGTTGTTCGATGCGTCGGTGGCGCGCACGCGGTAGCTGTAGGTGGTTGAACCCAGCAGGCCCGTGTTGCTAAAGGTGATGGAGGCGGAGGTTCCCACCTGCAGGAAGTTGCTGCAGGTGGCGCCTGTGCAGCGTTCGATCAAGTATTGGGTGATGGTGCCGCCCGTCTCCGTGGCCGCCGTCCAGGAGAGATTGATCTGCGTGCTGCTGGCCGCTGTGGCCGTGAGGTTCGACGGAGCGGTGAAGGTCGGTGCCGCCGTCGTGGCTGAGGCGGTGTTGGAATACGGACCGGTGGTGTTGGTGGAGTCCATGGCGCGCACACGGTAGCTGTAGGTGGTCGAAGCGAGCAGGCCGGTGTCATTAAAGGTGGTGGTCGTGGAGGTTCCCACTTGCAGGAAATTGCTGCAGGTGGCGCCTGTGCAGCGCTCGATCAGATATTGGCTGATGGTGCCGCCGGTCTCCGTCGAAGCCGTCCAGGAGAGATTGATCTGCACCGGACCAGCAGCCGTGGCCGTGAGATTACCGGGGGCCGTGGGCGAGACTACGCTTCCCAGAGGGGTGCGGAAGGCCACCATCTGCATGACCCACGGCCCGGCTGGACTGAGAGCCGCGGTGGTGGCGCTATAACTCCCCGTGGCGGTGACCATGCGGTCTTCGGCGATGTCCCCGTCCGGTGAGGTGAGCAAGCGGCTGGTAAAGCCGGTGCCCGGGCCGGTGGTAAAGGTGGCCACCATGCTGGCGCCCAAGAGCAGATCGGTGGCGTTGGTGGTGGTCGCCGATCCGCTGTTGGTGGTGCTGCTGTTGCCGGTGTTTGCGGCGGTTACATCCACCGGGCTGTTCAGATCCGCACCGTTGTACTCCAGGATGCGAATGTCGGGGTAGGCTGCGGCAGGAGAGAAGGTCACCGTGACGATGTTGGCTGCAGCGGCCGCGGACTTGATGTTCTTGGCGTAGTAGATGGACTGCGAAAGGACGCCGGTGAAGGCCGTGGGTCCGACGGCCAGCGTGTAGGCGTTGCCGCTCTTGTCGGCGACGGAACTGACCGTGGCCGTAGTGTCGTTCCACCCGACGACGACGACGTTGAGGTCGCCAGCGGCCTGCGCGGCCGTGAAGGTGACATTCACGGTGGTCTGCGACGTTTGCGGGACGGCAGAATTGCCCTGCACGTAGCTGAGAGTGGCTGCGGCCACCAAACCAGCTGGATACAGCCAGCAAGCAAACATCGCAACGACAAACGGCAGAAGGCGCGCAGGCTTGAGGCGTGCAAAACGGCCTTCGAGACGCAGCTTATTCATTCATGGTCTCCTAGACCACAACTCTTTCGAGACAGATTTTTGCTAGCCGATGGGAAAATGTGCAGCCTTTGATCCCGGACCGGCCTGAGGTGATGAAAGTGAAGTAACTCTGTTAGTTGTTCACAAACCGGTCGAGAATGTTCGCCATCGTCCGCTGAATGCGCACATCGACTGTAGATAATTGGTTACCGTCGGGGTAATAGTCGTCCAACGCCCAGCTCCAGTATATCGACCCAGATCCGAACACCCAGGCTCCGCTTGAGGCCTGGTAGATGGATGAGTTGGCGTAATCCGGCGTATTATCTTGCGCCCTAAACGGCGAGTGCGACAACAGTGTGTACGTGCCACTCACCGCGTTCGGCTGGGGGTAGTCGCTGAACGAGCGATCAGCTTCGTACCCGACGATCCCCGGAACGGTGTCGCCATCCTTGAAACTCGTCCCCGCGTACACCCAGTTTCCGCTGTTCCTAACTACGTAGGTAACCTGACTATTCTGCGGCGAACTGGTGTACTGGACACCAACTAACGTCTGCTCCGGGCGGTTGAGCAGCGGGTCACGCCAGTTGACCGTTTTCAGGCTCGTATCGGTGATCGGGTCGAGGGTGGCGTCTTTGTAACAGACCATCACGCGGTTCGGCACGCCGCTGCTCGATGGCTCGAACCGTACCTGCCAGTAGACAGGGTTGGCGCCCAAGAAGGCGAGGTTGACTCCTGCATCGCGAGCGGCAACGGCGGCGTCGTACATCGGCCTCGACCAGTACTCGTTGTGTCCGGCGGCGAGGAGGCCGCGGTAGTTCAAGAGCAAGCCGCCGTTCGTGTGTGTGTCGACGGTCGTCGAGTACGTCACATCATATCCAGACTTCTCCATCCAACGAACAAAGTTGTTCTCTCCCAGGAAGAGAAAATCGCCGGTCCCGTCGTCCTGGTATGGCCGGTCGAAGGAGACCTTGTAAGCGCGGGGGCTCGAGTAGAGGGACCTTCCACCCCATGAATTGTAGGCCTGGTAGGTATTCACGGGTTGCTGGTAGAGCAGGGAGGCGACCCGACTGTCGTCGCGTACAACAAACACGATGTTGTTGTGGTACGACTGCGCGTTCGTCAGGACAGCGAGATAGATGCCGCTCGTCCACAAGGTCTGGGTGGCCAATGTGTATGCTGGCGTCCAGTTGCACTGGATCAGTCCGGTGGTCGCGTCCACGGGGCAGGCGGGTTGCTGGATACCGCTGAGCGGACCTATGTGCTGCATGAGGCGTCCTCCCAGCCCCTGGTACCAACCGATCCGATATACGTCGATCGTGTAGGTCTGTGCCGGGTTGACGCTAACATAGAAGGTGATGTTTCCGCCCTTATTGACGCTGGGGGCGGACGCATAACCCTTGATCTGACCCTTTGCGTCCGTTGCCACGGGCAGCCCAAAAAAATCGCCGATCTGCCAATTGCTCGTCCCGGGCTGCTGGTTCTCAAGCACGATAGGGTTCTGAGCCGACAGGGTAGTAGCGCCTGCCGTATTCGAGAACGTGCTCGCTGTTCCGGAGCTATCGACGGCCTGCACGCGGTAGTTGTAGCTGGTAGCGGAAGCCAAGCCCGTGTCGTTGTATGTGGTTCCCGTAGGCGTCGCAATTTGCGCAAAGTTGCTGCACCCTGCGCCCTGACAGCGCTGCACGACATAGTTTGCCAGCCCCACATTACTCGTCGAAGCCGTCCAGCTCAGATTGACCTGGCTTGTGCTGGCTGCCGTCGCCGTCAGATTACTGGGAGTTGTGGGCGGTTGCGGAGTCTGTGTGGTAGCCGTTGCGGTGGTCGAGTACGGGCTGAGGTTGTTCGCACCATCTGTTGCCCGGACCCGGTAGCTGTAGCTGGTTGCCGCCGTCAGACCCGTATCATTGTAGGTCGTGCTGGCCGGTGTCGCGATCTGCGCAAAGGCTGTGCATCCCGCCCCTTGGCACCGCTCCACCAGATACCCAGTCACTCCTACATTATCCGTTGATGCCGTCCAGCTCAGATTGAGCTGGCTTGTGCTGACTGCCGCCGGTGTCAGACCGCTCGGCACCGTCGGCGGCTGCGTGTCCGGAATCGCTCCGCTGGCCACGTTGGAGTACGGGCTCAGGTTTCCTGCGGCATCCGTCGCCCGCACCCGATAACTGTAACTACCCACTACCAAGCCCGTGTCGCTGTA
>QHYF01000210.1 GCA_003224075.1 Acidobacteriota bacterium | reverse complement strand
GCAAAGGATATTGGCGGGGACAAATCCGAATTGGGCGGTGCGAACCCCGATGACACAGACGACGGCGCTATTGACGGCAGCCACGACCCAGCCTTGCCAGAGTTTCTTGCCAATCAGCACGGTGGCGAGAACGGTCAGAATACAAGACAGATAATCAAGCCGGATTGTGTGGAGGACATTTAGCATGTTGGGCAGCATGTTGGGTCGGTGCGCCAGGGAGAAAGCTTGAGCAAAACAAGCGGCTGGCGAGGTACCGTTTGCGACCTTCCTCCTTTAGGGCCTCCTTTAAGGTGGCGAAGCCGAATGCCGGGGCATGATCCACCGATTCCCGGGGTCCTCGGAGAATGTACACACGGACGACGCGTGAACAGGACGCGTTACTGCCAGCAGGGGAGGGAGCAATTGTGCAGCCAATCAGGGCGGAGAGAGGAACAGCAGACTGGTTGTGATGGTGTCGCTAAGCCCTTGGGAGTTCAGCAGTTAGAACAAGGCGGAAGTTTAGGTCAAAGCAAGCAGGCGGTACGCTGACAGCGAATCTGGTCACTCTGAGACAGTTTGTGTCAGCTTGAAACCCGGGCAGGTGAGAATGCGAATGAAGCTGGGTCTGCGGGAAAGCTAATCGCGGCGCATTTGTGCAACGGGAAAGGAATTGAGTACGAGGCGGCAAGCTTGGAGGGCGAACTCTAACTCACAACCGCAGATAAGGAACTAGCCGCGAGCGTTCCAACGAACGCCTCCGAGAAAGCGCCGAGCTCAGATTCACACAGGCGAGACGCAAACGGGTTCGTGCTACAGTTTCCGGCTACAGGAGAGACCGGTGGCATACGCTGACTTGCGAGAGTTTGTGCGGAGGCTGGAAAAAGAAGGCGAGCTAAAACGCATTCGCGCGGAGGTCGATCCGGTACTGGAGATTACCGAGGTGACGCAGCGAATGGCGCGAGCGAAAGGGAGGCATCCGGACAGCGTGGGCCCCGCGCTCTTGTTCGAAAAGCCGAAAGGTTCGCGAACGCCCTTGTTGATCAATGCATTCGGAAGCGTGCGGCGGATGGAACTCGCCTTTGAGGTCAGTGCTCTTGACGAAATCGCCCAGCGAATCCAGGGATTCTTGAAAATGGATTCGCCGCAAGGACTCTTCGACAAGATCAAGATGCTGCCGAAGCTGGCGGAGCTCGGATCATTCTTTCCGAAGAGCGTAAACGCTGGCCCCTGTAAGGAAGTCATTCGAATGGGAAAGGACGTCAACCTCTTGGAGTTCCCGATTTTGAAATGCTGGCCACAGGACGGCGGGCGCTTCATTACTTTTCCAATGGTTTTTACGAAGAACCCGGAGACCGGGAAGCGAAACGTTGGGATGTACCGGATGCAGGTCTACGGCGAGCGGACGACGGGGATGCACTGGCAGACGCAGAAGCACGGAGCCGAGCATTTTCGGCGAGCGCGTGAGAAAAATCCGGAAGGCCGAATCCCCGTTGCCGTGGCCATTGGGGCGGATCCGGCGACGGCACTGGCGGGAATGCTGCCGATTCCCCCGGACCTGGATGAAATGATGTTTGCGGGATTTTTGCGGCGCGAACCTGTGGAGATGGTGGCGTGCGAAACGAACGAGCTGGAAGTGCCCGCAAACGCTGAGATCGTGCTGGAAGGCTACGTGAACCTGAAAGAGATGCGCACGGAAGGGCCGTTCGGAGACCATACGGGGTTTTATTCGCTGGAAGGGGAGTACCCGGTTTTTCATGTCGAGTGCGTGACACACAGGAAAGAACCTATCTACCTGACCACGGTGGTTGGTCCTCCGCCACAAGAAGACTTTTACATGGGGCACGCGGTTGAGCGGGTGTTCTTGCCCGTGATGAAAATGCAATATCCAGAGATTGTGGACGTAGCAATGCCTGCAGAGGGGATTTTTCACAACTTGATGATCGTGGCGATTCGAAAGTCGTATCCGGGGCACGCGCGGAAAATCATGAACGCGATTTGGTCACTGGGGCAGGCTATGTTTACGAAAGTGGTCGTGGTCGTGGACCACGACGTGAACGTTCAGAATTACAGTGAAGTGGTGTGGAAGACGCTTTGTGCGCTGGATCCCCAGCGCGACGTGCAATTTGTTCTAGGGCCGATGGATACGCTGGATCATGCGGCGCGGATGCAGGACTTTGGCTCGAAAATGGGGATCGATGCGACGCGCAAATGGCCGTCGGAGGGTTTCACGCGGCCGTGGCCGGAGGAGATTCTGATGGATGAGGCTACGAAGGCACGTGTGGACGCTATCTGGAAGAGTTTGGATTTGTAGCCGGGAAGCGAGGATGCGACGATCAGCCAAAATGTGGACGACTGATTACAATATATAACCGTCCTTTGGGACAGGATCCATAGCCGGCAAAAACACAACGGATTGTGAGATTTCCCGGCAAATTGCGCAAAATAGGACGGTGCTTGCGGCCAATAACCCCCAAATTGCCTAAAACTACCCGTATTGTTAGGACAACAGACCTATAGAATCCCTTGACGCTCGGAGTGCTAGAGTGTCATAAAGCTCCCAAGAGCTGCACCCGCGGAGAGTCCGCAGCGCAGATCGGGTGCAGCGAACGGCTAAAACTTTAGGCGTGTGTTCGGATGCCGGGGTGGCGTTCCTCGTGAGTGAATCGCGCGAAGTGATGAATGTGCGGCAGGCGTCGCAATATCTGGGGATTTCGCCAGATACCCTGTATCGCTACATCACGGAAGGCGAGATTCCCGCATTCAAACTTGGCAACCGTTGGAAACTTCGTAAGACGATCCTGGACCGCTGGATGGAACGCAAAATGAGCCAGTCGACCGCGAGGCGCCGGTAGTCTGGCGCGGGTGACAGGGAAAGAGGCCGCGAGATGAGTTTATTTGGCGGAAAGAGCAGGCAGTTGGTGGGACTGGACATCGGGTCCAGCTCCATTAAGGCGGTCGAGTTGAAATCGACAAAGGCGGGCTACGAGCTGGTGAGTTTCGGCATGGAAACGCTGGCGCCCGACACGGTGGTAGACGGAGCGATCATGGATGCGCCGCAGGTGGCGAACGCCATTAGCAAGATTTTCGAGGCCCAGCGGATCAAGACCAAGAACGTGGCGACATCCGTTTCGGGGCACTCGGTAATTGTCAAGCGCGTGCCGCTTCCGTTGATGACCGAGGAAGAGCTTTATGACCGCATTCCTTCCGAAGCCAGCCAGCACATTCCCTTCGATATCGCGGACGTGAACCTGAGCTATCAACTGCTGGAGTCGATGGACTCACAGATGGATGTTTTGCTGGTGGCGGTCAAGAAAGACAAAATTCTGAATCATACGAACGTTCTGGCGCAGGCGGGAAAGACGCCGGTGGTCGTGGATATTGATGCGTTCGGTTTACAGAACTGCTTCGAAGTGAACTATGAGCCGGATGCGGGACAGACGGTGGCGCTGTTGAACATCGGCGCCAGCGTCATGAACATCAATATCGTGCGCGGCGGCATTCCGCTGTTTACGCGCGACGTGAGCGTCGGCGGCAATCAGTATACCGATGCGCTGCAGAAGGAATTGGACCTCAGCTTTGAAGATGCGGAGCGCTTGAAGAGAGGCGATTCGCTGCCGAGCGTCACTGACGAGCAAAAGCAACAGATTCTACGAAGCGTCTCCGACATTCTGACGCTGGAAATTCAGAAGACGTTCGATTTCTTCCGGGCAACGGCGAGCGGAGAAAACATCCAGCGGATTGTGGTGGCGGGCGGCACGGCGCGGGTTCCGGGCCTGGTGGATCTGCTGCGGGAAGAATTCGCGATGCCCGTGGAAGAGCTGAATCCGTTCCGCAAAGTACTGATCAATCCCAGCCGACACAGTGATGACCAGATTCGCGATCTGGCGCCGCGGCTGGTGATTGCCGTTGGTTTGGCGTTGAGGAGCTTCGACTAGCCATGATTCGCATAAACCTTCTTGGACAGATTCGACCGAGGGCCGCACGGCGTACTATGCCTTCGATGGACACGGGAGGAATGTCGCCCGTGGTGTTCATCGGCGCGGGACTGGTTCTCGGCGCTCTGGTTCTTGGGTTCTTCTACTACACCTGGCAGAAACAACTGAACGATGAGAATGTCCAGATCAAGAGGCTGCAGGCGCAAAAGGCAGACCTGGAACAGACCAAGCTGCAAGTGGAAGCTTTCGAAAAGCAAAAAGTGATTCTGCAACAGCGCGTGGCGACGATCGAGCAGCTCCAGCGCGACCGCACTGGCGGGCAGGAACTGCTGGACATGATCGCCAATACCGTCTCGCGCACGGAAAACCTCTGGCTGACGGAGATGGTTCGCAAAGGCAACGTGCTGTCGCTTGAAGGATCTTCCGCGTCGATCAATTCGGTTGCGAACTTCATCACGGCGCTGAAGCGCTCCGGCTATTTCCAGAAGGTCGAGATCAAGGAATCGAAGCAGGACGACAAGAATTTGGCCGTGCAAACGTTCACGTTCCAGATGACGGCAGAAGTCTCTCCGCCCCCAGCAGCGCAGGCGCGGCCGGCCAACGCGCCGGCTCCGGCTGCAGCTGGGAAGGCGCCGGCGAAGAAAGGATAAGGGGGCGCCATGGCCAATCCGTTTCGCGATATGTCAGTGATCATGCAAGCCTTGGTGGCCGCGGCGGTTGCCGTTGTGCTGGTTTTGGTTGGGGTTTACCTGCCCGGTTCTCCGATAGCCCGAGAGCGGGAGGAA
>QHYF01000090.1 GCA_003224075.1 Acidobacteriota bacterium | reverse complement strand
GATGTGAATCCCGCGGTCCGCGCCCTTGGCAAGCGCTTCTTTGATCGTCTGCTTCACGCGCTCCGGACCCATGGATAACGCAATCACTTCTCCACCGTGTTTTTCCTTGAGCCGGAGCGCTTCTTCCAGCGCGTAGCTGTCCGGCTCGTTCATCTCGAAACCGATGTCCGATTCCTTGATCCAGTTTCCGGCAATCGCCAGCGGCGCATCTTTCGCGGGAACTTGCTTGATACACACGATAATGTTCACGGAAACGATCCTTCCAGACTTGCAAATTTCCAGGGACACAAGAGAACCGCAAGAGCGCGCGGCTCGATTGAAAACTTCTACTTCCCAGACCACCGCTTGAAAATGAGCGCGGCGTTGGTGCCGCCAAATCCAAACGAATTCGAAAGTGCGTACTCCACGGATGCCTTACGGGCACAATTGGGAACATAGTCCAAGTCGCACTCCGGGTCCGGATTTTCAAGATTGATGGTCGGCGGAAGAATCTGATCGCGCAGCGCCAGCGCGCTGATGCCGGCTTCCAAGCCGCCCGCGCCGCCCAGTAAATGCCCGGTCATGGACTTCGTCGAGCTAACCGGCACCTTCTTCGCCCGCTCGCCAAAAACCCTTTTCAGCGCGCGCGTCTCGATCACGTCGCCGATCGGCGTCGACGTGCCGTGCGCGTTCACGTAGCCGATGTCATCCGGAGACAGCTTCGCGTCCTTGATCGCCGCTTTCATCACGCGATACGCGCCGTCGCCATTCTCCGCGGGCTGCGTGATGTGGTACGCGTCGCCGGACATCCCATAGCCGACAATCTCCGCCAAGATCGGCGCATTCCGCTTCTGCGCGTGTTCCAGGGTTTCGAGGATAAGAATACCAGCGCCTTCGCCCACCACAAATCCATCGCGCCCAGCGTCCCATGGGCGGCTGGCGTGTGCCGGATCGTCGTTGCGCGTGGAGAGAGCCCTCATCGAAGCGAATCCGCCCACGCCCATCGGCGTGATGGTCGCTTCGGTGCCGCCGCAGATCATCATCTCCGCCGCGCCGCGCTCGATAATTTTGAAAGAATCGCCGATCGCGTGCGCCGAAGCAGAGCACGCCGTGGCGGTCGCGGAATTCGGCCCGCGCGCACCATAGCGAATCGAAATATGCCCCGATGCAAGGTTGACGATCGCGGAAGGAATAAAGAAAGGGGAAATCTTGCCCGGCCCGCCCTGCACCAATTTCCAGTGCTCGCGCTCAATGATGTCGAATCCGCCGATTCCGGAGGAAACGTAAACACCGACTTCATCCAGGTCCGAATCTCCCGGCTTCCAATTGGCCGACTTGACCGCGAAATCCGCAGCGGCCAGCGCCACCTGAATGAAGCGGCCCATCTTCTTTAATTCTTTTTTCTCGATCCACTGGAAGGGGTCGAAGTTTTTGATCTCACCGGCGATCTTGCAATCAAATCCAGTGGTGTCAAATTGCGTGATGAGGCCAACGCCGCTGCACCCGGCCACGAGGTTTTTCCAGCTTTCCTCCGTGCCGATACCCAGCGCGCAGACCAATCCAACGCCCGTAACAACTACCCGGCGAGTCAACTTTACCCTGCTCCTATGTGAATGTGATGCCCGGCAACCCGGCGGCGGCTACTTAGCCTTGGCGTGCTTGTCAATATAATCGACGGCGTCCTTTACCGTGGTCATTTTCTCGGCATCCTCGTCGGGCACTTCAATGCCAAACGCTTCCTCAAACGCCATCACCAATTCCACCTGGTCGAGCGAATCCGCCCCCAGGTCGTCCACGAAGGACGCCGTGGGCGTCACTTCCGCTTCGTCCACTCCGAGCTGCTCGACGATAATCTGCTTTACGCGTTCCTCGACACTCGCCATTCCCGTTTCCTCCGCGATTTGTTATCGCTGAATTGGCCCCGTCTTGACTGGGCTCAGACTCGTTACCGCTCGGCGCAACGGCCGCCCTGATTGCTTGGTTTCCCTCACCCCGGATAACCTGCCCATTCTAGTTACCCCGCCCCGCAAGGTCAACTTTGACGGCCCATATCAGATGCCCGAACTCACTCTAGGCCAGATACATCCCACCATTCACATCCAAGACGTGGCCGGTAATGTAGGCGGCCTCATCGCTCGCCAAAAACACGATCGCTGCGGCCACATCGCGCGCCGAACCCATACGACCCAGCGGGATTCGTGTCTTCAAATCGTCTTTCACCTTGGCACCGAGCAAGTCGGTCATGGGCGTCTCGACAAAGCCGGGCGCGACGGCATTCACCGTAATATTCCGCGAAGCAATCTCCATGGCGATGGCCTTCGTCAGTCCGATCAGCCCCGCCTTCGCCGCCACGTAATTTGCCTGGCCCGCGTTCCCCATCTGCGCGACCACGGAAGCGATATTGATGATCCGCCCCGCACGCGCCTTCATCATGGTGGGTAAGGCCTGCTGGATGCAGAGGTGCGCGCCGGTCAGGTTCGTGCGAATCACCGCGTCCCAATCGTCGGCCTTCATGCGTACGGCCAAGCCATCGCGCGTGATCGCGGCATTATTCACCAAAATATCCAGCCGCCCGAATTTTTCGAGCACCTGTCTGAATCCCGCCTTCACTTGCTCGGCGTCTGAAACGTCCATCTTCATCGCGAACGCTTCACCGCCCTTCGCCACAATATCCTTTACCAGCACAGCGAGCTTTCCTTCATTGCGCGCCGCCACGGCGACCTTCGCGCCCGCCCCTGACAGCGCCAGCGCCGTGTCGCGCCCGATCCCCTGCGACGCACCCGTCACCACCGCCACCTTGTCTTTCAAGCTGAACATCACGATTCCGCCAGGTTCTCTTGCTTGTATTCTTCCTTTTCCCCTTTTCTTCCTTACTTCCTCTTCACGCCGCGTCCGACCGCGCTCCAGCAATCTTTTCTACCGTCGCCGCCAGGCTCTTTTCGTCCTCGACGTTCAGCGCCGCCACCGAGCGCTCGATCTGCCGCAGCAATCCCGTGAGCACCCGCCCGGGCCCGACTTCGACAAACGTATTCACGCCCTCGTCGATCAACAGCCGCACGGACTCTTCCCAGCGCACCGGCATCGAAACCTGGCGAATCAGCGCCTCGCGCGCTTCGCTGCCACTGGTCGTGGTGTCCGCATCCACATTCGTCACCAGCGGCAGCTGCAAATTCGAAAACTCCGTATCGCGCAAATCCTTTTCCAGCCTCTGCTGCATGGGCATCATCAGCGCCGAATGGAAGGGGGCCGACACCGCCAGAATGACCGCGCGCTTTGCCCCAGCCTGTGAGGCCAGTTCGACCGCCCGCTTCACCGCGCCCGCATGTCCGGAGATCACCGTCTGGTCCGGTGAATTCAGGTTCGCGGCCGCGCAAATCTCGCTGCCCGCCGCGCGCTTGCACACGTCCGCGACCACGGCCGGCGACAAACCCATAATCGCGGCCATCGCACCGACGCCCGCCGGAACCGCATCCTGCATGTACGTTCCGCGCTTTCGCACGAGTTGCACGGCCTCCGCAAACTTCAGCGCGCCCGCGGCCACCAGCGCGGAATACTCACCCAGGCTGTGCCCCGCCACGAAATCCGGCGTCAGCCCCTTTTCCTCGAGCACGCGGTACACCGCCACCGAGCAGGTCAAAATCGCCGGCTGCGTGTTCGCGGTCAGCTTAAGGTCTTCCTCCGTGCCTTCAAAACACAACTTCGAAATCGAGAAGCCCAGCGCCCTGTCGGCTTCGTCAAAGACGGCCTTCGCCGCGGGATATTTCCCCGCCAGATCTTTGCCCATACCCGAGTACTGCGAAGCTTGTCCCGGAAACACGAATGCAACTTTGCCCATGGTTAATTCCTCTCTGGCGCCGTCACGCGAGAACCGCGGTGGCGGAGAGCTCCTGTTCGATTTTTTCGTTCATGCGCGCGCGGGCGAGACCCGCCGCCACACGGATGGCGTTTTTCACGGCGTTCGCATTCGAACGCCCGTGCCCGATCACGCAAACGCCGCGGACGCCCAAAAGCGGCGCGCCGCCGTACTCCGTGTAATCAATCGTCTTCTTCAAGCCCTTGAACGCACCCTTGGAGAGCATGGCACCCACCTGCGAAACCAGCGAACTCTTCAGCGACCTTCCAAGCAACCCGAAAATCTGCAGCGCCAGGCCTTCACAAATCTTCAGCGCGATATTTCCCACAAATCCGTCGCAAACAATGACGTCCACGTTGCCGGAAAAAAGATCGCCGCCTTCGACGTTCCCCACGAAATGTACCGGGCTTTTTTTCAGCCGCGTGTACACCTCGCGCGTCAGCTCGTTGCCTTTGATCTCTTCTTCGCCTACCGAGAGCAGTCCGACGCGCGGCCGCTTGCTTCCGAACGTCGCGCGGTAATAAACCTCCCCCATGATGGCGAATTGCACCAGGTGTTCCGGCCGCGAATCCACGTTGGCGCCCACGTCCAGAAGCACGGAGACGCCGCCCTTGGCATTTGGAAACGGCGCCGCCAGCGCCACGCGATCCACCGACTCCAGGGTCCCAAGCAAAAACTTCGCCACGGTCATCACCGCGCCAGTATTCCCTGCGCTGACCAGCCCGTCGGCTTTCGCCTCGCGCACCAGTCGGGCCGACACGTGTACGGAACTATCCTTCTTCCGCCGAAACGCCTGCGCCGGGTGATCCTGCATGCTGATCACGTCGCTCGCTGGCACGATTTCAATCGGCAGGTTTGGCGCCGCATGCTTCGCCAGCTCCGCGCGCACGACGTTTTGCTGGCCCACCAGCAAAATACGTACGCCGAACTCCCGTGCGGCCAGCACACTCCCTTCGACCTCAGGACGGGGCGCGTGGTCTCCGCCCATGGCGTCAACCGCGATGGTGATCATGGGATTTGCCCGCAGGCGAAGCGAAACGGAAATCCTTAAGCCGACTCTTTGACGGCCTTACCCTTATAGTAGCCGCAGTGCGGACACGCCTGGTGCGGCTGCTTCATCTCGTGGCAGTTCGGGCACTTCCCCAGCCCCGGCCTGGCTAAGAAGTCGTGGGCCCGCCGCGTGCTGGTTCGTCTTTTCGAATGCCTTCGTTTTGGGTTAGGCATAGCAATACTCCTCGGTCCCCGCCGCGATGGGCGGATTGTATAGGGCTAATTCGCCCCGGTAAACTATTGTTTTTTGAGCCAGTCCGGCTTGAGGCGCGCGAGTGGGGCCATTCGCGGGTCCGTCGCGTGGGTCTCACAGCGGCACTCTTCGTGGTTGAGGTTCGCGCCGCAATTCGGGCACAAGCCGCGGCAGTCGCTCTGGCAGATCACCTTCAACGGCAGCGCCAGAAGCACCTGTTCCTTCAACACGTCCGCTAGGAAGAGCCCTTCTCCTTGGTAGAATCCAATCTCCGTGTCATCGTCCTTCAGTCGGTCCTCTTTATGCTTGACGTTCTTCGGCAGCGGAGCATAAAAGAGGTCAAACGAACGGCTCACTTCCTCGACCACCGGCTCTAGACAACGCGCACACACCAGTTCGATCTTCGTTTCGAGGTTGCCCTCGATTCGAATCTGCCCTTCCAACAGCTCCGCCGTCGCCGTCACTTCCAGCGGCTCAATCTGCTTGATCTCCGCGGAATGGTAATCAATGCTGCCCGGGGCATACGTCTTCCGAATGCGCAGCTTGCGGATGGCTAATTCCTTAACGTCAAGGAACATGTTTTCTGCGCCTCCGGCGCGTACACTCATGCTTTACCATTATTCAGTCGCCTCTCCCCCAAGTCAAGGAATCGCCTGTCTTCGCTTCCCATTTCTGCACCCTCTCCGTCACCTCCCCTGCCTGGCACCTGCCAGGCACGAGTCAGCAATCACCCCTCAGTTTCCGTGCTGGGACTGTCAACTGGTCCTCCGCAGCACCACGCAGCCCGCGATCATGTCATGCAGCGCCTGCTTTCTCTCCGTGAAGCCCGCCATGATGTAGCCGATGAGCATGGGAACCATGTTCGTTATGATCTTGCCGAAGTGCCGCCCCGTTGCGCGCGCAAAGCTGACGCGCTGCCCAACCATATCGGTAACGACCAGGCCCAGCGCTTTCTTCCCCACAGTAGCCTGCCACTCCGAGCTTTCCATCAGAGCATGGTAGAGCCAGGTCACGACCAAGCCCACGGTCGCGGCAAGAAAAATAAGACCGATGATCAGGAAAAGCCCGGCATCCCCCAACTCTTCCTCAGGATGAATTTGGCTCAAGAGAGCGCCCAGTCCGGTCAGAAAGATCAACGGAACCAAAACCAGCACCATACCGAGACCAATGACGACATTGTCGATGATGTACGCCAGCAATCGCAGCCAAAATCCTCCGTACTCCACGCGTTGAACCGCGGCATACGCCGAGGCCGCAGCCGGCACGCCCATCATCGCCGCCCGCGCTGTAGCAACCACCAAAAACGCCTGCCCGCAGTTTGGGCAAAACGCCGCCCCTTCCGCCAACGCCGCGCCACATTTGGAACAGTACACGGTGTCTCCTTGGTTCTTCCTACTTCTCACGAAAATGCGAAAACCTGCAAGAATGCGGGCCAAATCCTACTTTCAAGCCGCCACGCGGTCAATCACGATCCCTGTCGATCACTCTCGCCTCGTCTTTCAGGAACTCGGCATTTTATTTGCATGTTGCTTTAGATCGTGAGAAGCACGCCAACATTCCCAAGGTGGCGGTCACTGCTGTCGGCGGCGGTGCAAGGTGGGGGTGCCCGTTTGCGCGCAAAAATTGCATAGGTCTAGTACCCAAATTTGGCTTTTTTCATGCCTTTTTATGCAACTCTCTTCTCGCATCTTTATGATTCAACAGAGGTTATAAGGAGGCTCGAAACTTGCTCCGGCTTTGGTTGGATTCGTGCCAGAATATACACTTCCCGGTCCAAATCCAGTTGGGGGAAATTCAATGCGATTCCGGACTGTACTTAGCCTGGCCACTTTGTTTGTCTTCTGTTTCACGCTTGCGGCCTGGTCCATCCCGCTGCCCGCCCAGCCCTTGGCGAGCCACCTGCGATCCGCACCGGATAACCAGTCAGCGTCGGGAAAAATCTCAGCCGTCGGAGACGCAGCCTTCTCCCTTGAGGTCCTGAAAGACCAGGATGTGAACACCGTGCAATTCCTGGTCGATGGCAATACGAAAATCGAAGGAAAGCTGACGGTCGGCGCTCAAGCCACGGTCGAATACCGTTCGAACGGTGGCAAAAACATCGCCGTCCACGTCGTCGTTTCGCAGCCCGCGGGAATCCGTCCGTACTAACAGGAGGTATCGCGCAGTCGAATAGCAGGTCACCAAGAATCACAAGCGTATTGCGAACGAACGGCCGCCCGAACCCAGTCTCCGTGGCCCGTTTGCATACTAAAATATGTTGAGGAGTCCAGATGCGCACGACTCTGAAAATAGTCCTGCCCTTGATCGTGAGCGTATCCGCGGTGTCCCTCCTCTTCGCCGCCTACCAGGTACGGACGGAAAAGCGGATTTTGCGCAACGACCTCTCGCGCCGCGCGGAGATTCTCGGGGAAAGTTTACAAGAGAGCGTCGAGCCTTTGCTCGAACGCGCGCCGGAAAGGAGCCTCCAGCGGCTCGTCGATCGGTTCGGTCAGCGTGAACACTTGAAAGGCGTCGCTGTATACAACGCAGCCGGAACGGCGCTGGCGATTACCTCCAGCCTCTCACCAATTTTCAGGATGCGCCCCTCCGTCGCGACGCGCGCTGCGCAGGCGGACAAAGGCGCAGGCGAATTTCTCAGCGCCGAACAGACCATCTTACTCAACAAGGAAGACGCTGTTCCCATACACATTTATGCATTGCCGCTTCATCGGGATGACGAGGTCGTAGGGACGCTGGCTCTCTTCCACGACACAAGTTACATCGATAAGCAGGTCTCCCGCACCTTGCGTGATTCCCTGCTCAATGCTTTCGTACAGACAGTTCTGATTACCGGACTCGCGCTGATTCTGGTGCGCTGGACTTTCACCGGGCCGCTTACGCGCACGGCTACATGGCTGCGCACGCTTCGAACGGGCCAGCCACACGGGCCACCAAACGTCCCGCAAGGAGAAATATTTGACGAGCTTCACCAGGAAGTGACGCACCTGGCACGCGATCTGAACACAGCGCGAGCGGCGGCGGAAGAAGAAGCGCGCCTGCGAGATTCGAACGCCTCGCTGTGGACCGCTGAGCGCCTGCGCGTGAGCGTGCGGAATAAACTTCAGGAAAAGCCGCTGTACGTCGTTTCGAATCGCGAGCCGTACATGCACGTCTTTAATGAAAAAGACAAGTCGGTCAACGTAATCATCCCGGCCAGCGGCGTGGTCACCGCGCTGGAACCGGTTCTGCTGGCGTGCAACGGAACGTGGATTGCCAACGGCTCCGGCAACGCGGACCGCGAAGCTGTCGATGCGCAGGACCACCTTCGCGTGCCGCCGGATCGTCCGAGTTACACGCTGCGGCGGGTATGGCTCAGCGACGAGGAAGACAGAGGCTATTACGAGGGCTTTTCAAATGAAGGGCTGTGGCCGCTTTGCCACATCGCACACACACGCCCGGTGTTTCGCCCCAATGATTGGCTGCAATACCAAAAAATTAACCGCCGATTTGCCGACGCCGTTTTGCACGAAATGGCGGGCACCGAGTCACCGATTCTTCTCGCGCAGGATTATCACTTTGCGCTGCTTCCGCGGATGGTCAAGGAAGCGCGTCCGGACGCGCGAGTGGCGATTTTCTGGCACATTCCGTGGCCGAATCCGGAGGCGTTCGGCATCTGTCCGTGGCAACGGGAGCTTGTCGACGGTTTGCTGGGCGCGGATCTCATCGGCTTTCATATTCAATCGCATTGCAACAATTTCCTAGAGACTGTGGACCGCGCAGTTGAAGCGCTCACGGAGTGGGACCGTTTCGCCGTAAACCGGCAGGGCCATGTCACGCGGGTGCGGCCGTATCCAATCAGCGTGGCGTTCCCGGAGAATTCGCGCCGCGTCAACCAGGCACGCAGCGCCGGAGCGGAGCGGGCTGCGCTCTGCGCCGAGATGGGCATTGAGGCTTCGCTGCTAGGTGTGGGCGTGGATCGCGTGGACTATACGAAAGGAATCCTGGAGCGCTTCCGCGGCATCGAGCGGTTTTTGGAACTGAACCCCGCCTACCAGCAGCGATTCACTTTCGCGCAAATCGGGGCGCCCAGCCGCACGGACATCGAGCGGTATAAGAATTTTCTGGACGAGGTTGGCGCCGAAGCGGAGCGGATCAACGCACGATTCCAGAGTTCGAGATGGAAACCCATCGTGTTCCTCAAGAAGCACCATTCGCACGAGGAGATCGCGCGGTTTTATCATGCTGCGTCTTTCTGCATGGTAACGTCGCTGCACGATGGAATGAACCTGGTGGCCAAGGAATACGCGGCCTCCCGCGATGACGAACGAGGCGTGCTCATTCTCAGCACATTTGCGGGGGCGGCGCACGAACTATCGGATGCGCTGCTGGTCAATCCCTACGACATATCGCAACTTGCCGATGCCATCCATCGCGCATTGGAGATGCCCGAGGAAGAGCAGGCGGCGCGCATGCGGAGAATGCGGCAAACGGTTCGGGAACACAACGTCTACCGCTGGGCCGCCCATCTGCTCTCCGATCTTACGGAAATTCGGATTGAAATCCCGGATCGTATGGAGGTGCCCATGCCGTTATGACCCGGCCACATTGAAACCCGCCCGTCATGCCGTGGGCGCTTGGCGAGATTTTCCGCATGCTCTAGAATGGAGAAAGGCTGCACATGAAGACCGCCGAGACCCCGTTCGAATTCGTCACCGTTTCCTACCTCACGCGAATCGGCAATCAATCCGCAGGCACACTCGCGGAGCTGCTCACAGGGCTCGAACAATGCAGCGACGCGTCCATTTTCTATCACACCTATCAAACACTGGGCAGTCATCACTTCCTCACCGAGGGCTTTTCGAACGACTTCGCGCAATGGGTGCTCGCGGACGCCAACCGGAACGATCTCGCCGAGCAGCTCGCCGCGCTGGATATCCGCGACTATGTTTCCATAGCGGCGTTGCGGAGTGATCTCTGCCGCGTGGTCGGCGACTATTGCGAGGCGCACCGCCAATTTGCCGGCCAGTCGGCGCTGGAGCGTTTTTACTTCTGCGAAAGCGTGGAAGTCACCGTGCCCCTTGGCCGAAGCGCGCGAACCCTGGATGAGTTCCGGGATGGAATCCAGCACCTGAGTCACGCTGGTTTCTACTTTCATTTCATCTCATCGCGGCTACGGCTCCAATTGAAGACGAATGACTTCTCGCATTGGCTTGCCGATAGTCTGGGGCTTCGCACGCTTGCTGACAGCGTGAACAAGATCGATATCTACACCAACACACTTGACAGCACGCGCACCAAGCTGGTGCGCCTGATCGATCGCGAGAGGAGAAAGGCATGAGCGAAGCGGTGGCCCTCAGCCGCATTCCACTGGATGACTATACGGCGCTCCTGGGCCCGGCAGAAATCGAGGAACTGCGCGCGCTGGCGAAACCGTTGCGCGGCCGCAGTATCGAGATGATCAACTCCACTGCCGTTGGCGGGGGAGTTGCGGAAATCCTCAATCGCCTGGTGCCTCTCGCGGAGGAACTGGAACTCAACATCAAATGGGACGTGATGAGCGGCGGCGAAGATTTCTTTGACGTCACCAAAGGCTTTCACAATGCGCTGCACGGAGCGCCCTACCATACCAGCGCAAAGGATTTCGAGATTTTCCTCGCTTACAACGAACACAATCGCGCAACGCTCCCACTCGACGCCGAATTCGTGGTGGTTCACGATCCGCAGCCGTGCGCTTTGATCGATGGGCGCCCACCAGGCGCAAATCACTGGGTCTGGCGGTGCCACATCGATCTCTCGCATCCTAATCGTGCGGTCTGGGACTTTCTCGAGCCATTCGTAAGCCGGTATGACGGCGCGATGTTCTCTTCTCCAGAATTCTCGCGGCAGCTCCCGATCCCGCAATACCTTTTCTATCCGGCAATCGACCCGCTTTCCGAAAAGAACTGTGAGCTTGAACCGGAGTTCATCGCGCAAGTTCTGGCTCGTTACCGGATCGATCCGCAGCGCGCGATCCTCACGCAAATCTCGCGCTTCGACCGTCTCAAGGACCCCGTGGGGGTGATTCGCGCGTACCGGATCGTTAAACGCTATTTCGATTGCCAGCTGGTCCTTGCCGGCGGCAGCGCCTCCGATGATCCCGAGGGTGCGATTGTGCTGAAAGAAGTCCTGCGGGAAGCGGGCCACGATCCCGACATCCGAGCGATTGAGCTGCCGGCCTGGGCACCGCTGGAAGTCAACGCGCTGCAGCGCGCTTCGACCATCGTGATCCAGAAAAGCTTGCGCGAGGGCTTCGGGCTCACGGTTTCTGAAGCGCTATGGAAGAAAAAACCGGTGGTGGCATCGGCGGTCGGCGGAATCCCCATCCAGATTATTCACAGGCATACCGGCCTGCTGGCCCATTCCGTGGAAGGAACGGCTTATCAAATTCGCTATTTGTTATCGCATCCGGAAATCGCCGCCAAACTCGGCGAACATGGCCATCAGCATGTGAAGGAGAACTTTCTCATCACGCAAAAACTGAAGCGCTACCTGACGCTCTTTCTGACAGTCGCCCGGAAGCCGTGAGAATCCGCGAAGCACGCTGGCAACTCTACATTGCACGGTCTCATCCAATTTGAAGAAGCAGGACCCTCCCTCCAGCCGGAGCCAACCCTGCTTTCTGCACTCCAACGACTGTGAGCAAGGAGACCGCGAATGAAGCGCGTTGCACTTCTGATATTTCTGGCAGGCTGGCTCGTGCCGGTGGCCTCGGCGCAGGAGCATTTTCAAGTCGGGGCCTACGCAGATTATTTTCGTATTTCGCAAACGAATACAAACATGGCAGGACTTGGAGGACGCGCGGCCATCAAGGCGTTCTCTAACGTGATGCTCGAAGGCGAAATGAGCTATGACTTTGAACAAGCTTTTAGCGAGGGTTTCAGGAGTCCGAGCAACCCGAGTAGCGTCACCTTCGTTCCCAGCAATCTCAGGGTTCTGCATGGATTATTTGGCCCCAAGATCGTGGCGGGCCACGGTGCGATTCGGCCTTTCCTGATGGTCAAGGGAGGTTTTATCAATTTTCGTCTCGATCCCCGGAACCCGTCGTTCGCAACGTTCACGAGTTCTGTCAACAACCTGCGAGCGAATAACGTAAGTGGAACGCTTTACCCGGGCGCGGGTTTGGAAGGGCATATCGGTCCGGTCGGTCTCCGCCTGGAGGCGGGCGATGAGATCTATTTCGCGGGGGGCGCACGCCACAATCCACGTGTGGCCTTCGGCCCCTTCATCCGCTTTTAGCAAGAGCTCGCTTAACTAGAACTCATTCTGCCTCTTCTTTTCGATCAAGACAGATTGCCCCGCTCGAATGTTTCTCCACCGAGCGAGGCAATTTGTTCATTTCAGTCTAAGATCACACGGCGTTGGTGTAGCCATCACCTGAAAATATGTGAAGAGGGATGTCAACGGGCAGATCTCGCATTTCGGTTTTAAGTCGCTTGCAAATCTCCTGGCGTGCTTTTTCTGGGAAGGCTTCTGCTAGGGTGCGTTGCCGAAATGTTCGTGATGCTGGCGAAGAAGGAACTGATCGGTCATGCCAGCAATGTAATCACAAACAATCATGTGGCGGGGAGCGGCATGCGCGAGTTCTTCGTAAAAGGCGGGCATCGAACCTGGTGAGCCAAGGTAGTAGATGAACAGTTCTTCCAGACACTTCACCGAGCGGTCGCGATCCTCGGTGATCTCCGGGCGCTCGTAAACATGGGTGTAGAGAAAGCGCTTGAGCTGAGCGTTTTGCGCTCCGCGTTTTTCGCTGAACCTGGCCATGCGAATTCCCGCGCCGCGGACATCGTCTATCGTTCGGACGCCGGAATCCACGAGCAACCAGTTTGTCGTGTCGACCAGATCCGTAGCGAGGTGATCAAGGACACGCTTCAATGCTTCATTGAATTTGAGTTTTTCCCGGGCGGAAGGATGGGCGGAGTCAACCTGGGCGTAGACTTCGCCAAACAACGGAACTTCCCGGCTAAGCACACGAATGTCGAGGAGCTGGGCTTCGAGAGCGTCATCGAGGTCGGCGGTGTTGTATGCCACTTCATCGACGCAATCGATGAGCTGAGCCTCGAGGGGCGGGCGCAAACCAAGAAGATATTCGGAAAGCTGAGGAAATTCCGCGGCGGAATAATAATCGCGCGAATGCTTGATGATACCTTCGCGAACTTCAAACGTAAGATTCAGACCTGGAAAATCGAGATAGCGCTGCTCGAACTGTTCGACGATGCGGAGGGCGTGTAGATTGTGATTGAAGTGACCGCCGTGCACGCGCATCAACCCATCGAGCTTCCGCTCGCCGGCATGGCCGAAAGGCGGATGGCCGATGTCGTGGACCAGCGCGAGCGCTTCGGCGAGCTCGGTATTCAAGCCGAGAGCCGCAGCCACGGTGCGAGCAATCTGCGCGACCTCCAGCGTGTGCGTCAAGCGGTTGCGGAAATGGTCGGAATAGCGGGTGGTAAAGACTTGCGTCTTAGCTTCGAGACGGCGGAAAGCGCGGGAATGGATGATGCGGTCGCGGTCACGCGCGTAGGCGCTGCGGTAGGGATGCGCCGGCTCCTGATAACGCCGGCCACGAGATTGCTCCGAGCGCATCGCCCAAGGAGCAGGAGTGGAAGATCGATCGATGGGCCGCTCCGTTCTGTTCCGGCTGATCCGCGCGAGGGGTCATTTGCAAAGCAGGTCAAGATTTCGGCGAAAGCGTGGCCAAGCCGCGATCCGCTTCATCGGCGACGGTGGTGTCCGGGAATTCCTTCTTGACCTGCTGGTAGATGCTGGCGGCCTCCTGCGGATTGGACTTGCGGAGCAGACGGGCGAGTTCCAGCAACACCAGCGGGCGCGACACGATGACACCCGGCTTGTCCGCGAGCACACGAAAGATCTTGACGGCATCGTCAGGCTTGCCCGCGCGCGAGTAGATGATTGCCATTTGATACTGGGCCATGGCGGCGAGCTCTTTGTCACTGCCCGCGCTGATCTTCTTCAATTCTTCGAGCGCCTGATTCTGACGCTCGAGGTCCTCGAGGCAAAGCGCGGCGTAGTAGCGCGCGAGCTTGCCGGTATTCGTGTGAGGATATTTGTCAGCGACAATCGTGAACTTCTGCAAGGCGTCCTGGGCGCGCGCGGCTTCATTGGGGTAAACGGGCTCGCTAGCGTCGGCAGCGCCGGAGGCAGAACCGATGCGGCCGGAGTAAGCCTTCATCGCATCATCGAATACGCCGGAAGCTTGCATCGCCTGGCGATCGATATAGAATTTCCAGCCGCCGTAACTCAGCGCGGTCACCAGAGCAGCAATTACCACGATAAGCGCGAACTGCCCGTGAGAAATGACGGCCTCGGCGCCGTGCTCGATCGTTTCCTTGATTTTGTCCTGCTTCAGCTCTTTGCGCGAGATATGATCCGGCACAAACACTCTCCTGATTGGTCTGGAAGATGTAATCGTAGCACAAGACTGCACTAAGAGGCTGATTCGGCGTGCAGGCGGCAGGTATAAAGGCAGGATTTACTTTTCCGCCCGAAAAAGATTGAACGCCCTCTAAAGCGCTTCCGAAGATGTTAATTTGGAATTATGCAAACGGCATGTATTCATTGTGGCGCGGAGCATGTGTTGAAGGACGCCCAGTTTGGCGGCCACTCGAAAGTACAGTTCAAGTGCTCGAAATGCGGGAAAACCACGATCGTGGAGATCAAGCGCCGCGTGGATTCCACTGTAGTCATGACCCCCCTGCCCTCTTTTGCGCGCGCGAATGCCAGCAGTTCGAACCTAAAATTACCGCCTATCGACCCCGGATTGCGGCTGCCCGCGAAAGCGAAGGTTGTTCTTACTATTGTGTCCGGCCCATCGAAAGGGGCGAGCCACACGCTGACCAAGCCACGCGTCGTACTGGGGCGCAAAGGTGCGGACATCGCGCTGAACGACCCGGAAATTTCGCGCCATCACTGCCTGCTGGAAGTAAGAGACACCCACATCAACCTAAAGGACCTGGATTCCACCAACGGCACTTTCTTCGAGGAGGAGCGCGTGCGCGCGGCCATGTTGCAGGATGGCACGGAGTTTCGGATTGGTGGAAGCGTAGTTCGTGTGAATTTCCAGGCGAAGTAGCTGACTTTCCTCCCTTGTATGGCGACTTCATGGGTGCCGCGATTGCGAAGCGTGTCTTTGTGAGATACTAGCGCCGATTCGCAAAATGCACGGAGTCCGATGAATCGCCTCTCCGCCTGCCTGATCACATTCAATGAAGAGCACAACCTGCCGCGCGTCCTGGGTTCCCTTCAGGGAATCGCCGACGAGATCGTGGCGCTGGATTGCGGAAGCAAGGATCGCACACAGGAAATTGCCCAAGAGCGCGGCGCGAAGGTAGTCACGCACGCGTGGACGAATTTTGCAGAGCAGAAGAATATCGCCGCAGCGGCGGCAAGCTACGACTGGATTCTGTCACTGGATGCGGACGAGGAGCTGAGCCCCGAACTGCGGAGCGCTTTAGCCGAGTGGAAAGAGAAGGAGCCGGAGTTTGCTGCGTATGAATTCGCACGGCGCACCTGGTACCTCGGCGCTTGGATTTGGCACACGCGCTGGTATCCGGATTATCAGCTGAAGCTTTACCGGCGAGACAAATCAAGATTTGAAGTGCCGGAGCACGCAACGGTCAAATACGACGGACCCGTTGGGCGGCTAGAAGGCGACCTCCTTCACTACACGCTGCGCTCGTACGAAGAGCACGCGGCGAAAGTAGAAAGCATCACCACGAGACAGGCGCAATACTTGTTCTCGGAGGGGCGCCGGAGCTGGCGCGTGGCGATGTGGCTGGCCTCACCTTGGAATTGGTTCAACAACTACATTCTGTGCCGTGGGTTTCTCGA
>QHYF01000237.1:5376-14562 GCA_003224075.1 Acidobacteriota bacterium | reverse complement strand
GCATCAAAGAAGTCCACGACGACATTTGGCTAGTGAGCTTTATGGATTATGATCTGGGATACTTCGATCTGGAGACGCGAGTGCTCGAACCACTCGAAAACCCGTTCGGCCCAAAAGTGTTACCCATGTCTTAGGTACGTTGTGTAACCCATGTCTCCGGGCTGGACCGGCAGATGGTTGGTGGACGTGAGGGGATTCGAACCCCTGACCCCCTGCTTGCAAAGCAGGTGCTCTCCCAACTGAGCTACACGCCCACAGTAGGAGTCCCATTCATTCTAAAGCATTTGCCGGCGTTCCAAAATCCATTCCTTCGCATTTGCGTTAATTGTCCACAAACTGCCCCCGAAAACTCCCGCGGGCCGTTGAAATGCGTTGCTCGACTGTTTTTCATACGGATAGCGAAAGTCTTCGAATCATGATCAGTCTCTTCAACCCGGTATTTCGATCCGGGCCAGGGCACTCGAATTCCCGAAATTTTACTTGAATCGAAAAGACTTAGGTCGCAAGTAGAGGCCAGATCTTTAACCAGGCGCTCTTGCATTGAATATGCAAACCGAATGATCGCGTCGAACGGCAGAGCTCAGAGTTTGACATCTTTGCAGCATCGCGGACCCCGGCCCTGCTCACCCCTTCGGTCGCTCCTTCTCGACGAACTCTGCCGCATTGTCCGAACAAATGCGCTCTGCCCCCCCACATTACATCGCATCCGAGAGCCTCGATTACTCCACCTCATTGCCGCACTTTCGGCACCTCGCGATACCAGATTTGCCCCAGTCTTTGCCAGTCTGGCAGCTAACTGAGCGCTCCCCTCCGATGAGTATTGCTCCAGGCTAGCGCCAGGATGACTGCGAAGATCAAAGCATTGGCAGGAATGTACAAATTAAAGTCAGCCAAGCTGTGTATCAAGATTGCTGAAATGCTTCCGATGCAACCGAGAGATGCGGCTTTGTCGAAACGCTCTTGAGCGTTCTTGTAGTTCCGGACGGTCAGGGCGAGGATCCAAAAGATCGAGCCAAAAACCAGCAGCCCTCCGGGAAAACCGAGTTCGCTCACGACCTCCAGGTAGTCGCAGTGCGCGTGTTCAACAAGGAGGTTGAGAAAAGCAGTCTGAACAGAGGGATAGGCCACGGAGAATGAACCGAATCCAGTTCCAAAGAAAGGATGCCGTCGAATCACCCCAAGGGTGTCGTGCCAGATCGAAACGCGATTCTGGCCGGTCAGGTTATATTCCTGTCCGAAAGTTTCAAATCGGCTAATTACGGGATCGCTGCCAATCCAGACCACAAGCCCTGCAACGCCCAGAAAGAATAGTGCGGCAATAGTTGCCCTTGTTCGCGCCGACAACGACGAAGTTCCAGCGAGGACCATCACGGTGATAAGTGAAACCAGGGCCGAAATCATGCCCATGCGCGAATGCGAGAGGACTATCGCTGCGAAAAAATTGGCGGCAAGAAACAGCCAGAAAACAACGGAGAGCAATTCGTTCCTGGAAACGATTTTGCTGATCGTTGCCACGCCGCCCAAAGTGTTCCTGAGGAGAACCTCAGCCCGGAGCAAAGCAAAGGCCACGGCAAACGGCAGGATCATTTCCAATAAACCTGCGAAGTGATTGCGGTTGATGTAAGTACCCGTGGCGTCTTCCAGATAGTATTTTTTCACGTAGGTGAAGATCTGCTGCCACCCGGTGAAGTATTGAATCAGACCGTAGAGAGCCTCAAACATTCCCAGGGCCAGAAGAGCAAAGACAAGCCGCTTTTTCGAGTTCCGATACTGGCACACAACCAAAGTCAGGAAGAAGGCGTTCAAATAGGTGACCAGCAGCAGAAGGTGCGACACCGTCTGGTACTGTGCGATGCTGACTGTAAAATGAGAACGGCCTGCGAGATCTTCGAGCGTCCGTCCGAACAACGGGGCTGCGAAGGCAGGGAGCGGAAGAATTTGCAGCAGAACCAGGACAATCAGAAGGAGAGGTACGGCTACAGGAAGATGGATCGGGGCAACAAGGGAACGTTGACCGGCAAGAAGAAGGAGGACTCCGAGGCTTAGGACAATCACTTGCGTGGCAAAAAAAAACGAAGGGGCTGTGCCACCAAAAGCCAGAACCGCCAAGCAAACTGCGCCGATGAGGCCGACTTCGAGGAATCGGAGCATGAAAAGGCTCGCGATGGATCAGTCGCTCGCTTTTTGTTGAGGCGTCTCGAAATCTGTTGTAGCGAAAGTCTCTTGCAAAGGGGGGCGCGCATCGGGACCATACGGGCCATAGTTGTAGTAGCCGTTCGTGCGGATATCCACGCTGTTCAGCACGACGCCGATCAAGTTTCCGCCCACGCTGCGGATTCCGGATTGCGCGTGAAGTATTTGCTCGCGAGGCGTGGTCCCGCTCTTAACCACCAAGAGCACCCCGTCCACCAACGGAGCGAGGATGCGGCTATCGGCCAGGGCAAGCATAGGCGAAGAATCAAGAATTATAAACCCATACTCCGTTTTTGCAGACCGGACCAACGCTCCCATGCTCTGCGAAGATAGAAGCTCGGACGGATTCGGAGGCACGGGGCCGCACACCAAAACATCAAGACCATGCGACCCGCAAGGGCGCACTGCGGCGTGCCAATCCTGCTGGCCGGTGAGGTAGCTGACCAGGCCTAGGCTTCCACTTGTGCCGAACAATTTGTGCAGAGAGGGAAACCGTAAGTCTGCATCCACAAGTAAAACTCTGTGACCGAGCTGCGCAAGCGAAATCGCCAGGTTACAGGCGACTGTGGTCTTACCCTCAGCAGGCTGCGTACTCGTGACCAACAGCGAGCCCGGAGGCCGGTCCGGGGTCGAGAGCAAAACTGAGGTACGGAGACTACGGAACGCTTCGACGAGGGCGCCATGTTGCGTTCCGTCTAGATCGATTCGGTGCCAGGATGAACGCGCGTCTTTGCCGGTCCCATTCCCTTTGAGCACGAGAGCCTTGTCCTGTTGGAGGAACCTATGGATGCCATGCTGGTCGCCATTTGATGGGGGCACAACAGGAATCAAAGCCAAAGACGGAAGACCAAACAGCCGCTCGACGTCGTCATCGCCTTTGAGCGTATTATCCATACGTTCCTGGAAGAACGCGGCGCAGACACCGAGCCCTAATCCGAGAAACGCAGCCACCATCAGATTCAGTGCGATTCTGGGCTTGACGGGTCTCGCAGGTGGTTCAGCGGAATCCACGATGCGGATGTTGCTCGCCTTTAGACTTGCTGAGACTCCCGCTTCTTTCAGCCGCTGCAGCAGGCCCTCGTAGAGCTGTTTGTTCGTGTCGACCTCGCGTTTCAGAATGTTGTATTGCACGGACTTTTCGGCAATCAGGCTTACCTGCTCTTGCTGCTCGCCCAGTGCCTGCTGAACCAGGTTTTCGCGGCGCACCGCGGCGGAATAATCGTTGGCAATCCGGTCGGCGGCGCGCTTACGCTCCACCTGGAGGGAGCCCTCGATTTCATCGATCTGGCTTTGAATCTCCTTTACGCGCGGATAATCGGCATTGAACGTCGTCGACAACTGGGCATGCTCGCGCTTGAGTTCGGCCAAGCGCTCGCTCAAGTCCTGGATCAGTTTATTCTCGAACACGCCAGGCAGGGACTCGTACTCGCCCGTTTGAACCAACCGGTAGAGCGCTTCTTTTTCGTATCGCTCGGCTTGCGCCTTGGTTAGCTGCTCCTGTAATTGCTGCAACCGCTCGTTCGCGACATTCTGACTGGCGCCCTTGTCAGTTTCAAGAAAGACGAGGCCGTTGCGCCGCGCATAAGTTTGGAGCTCGTCTTCCGATTTCTCCAGTTTCGCTTTCACACCCACCAGCTGCTGCGTAAGCCACTCCGCAGCCTTCTGCGTTGCTTGCCATCGTGCTTCCAGGCTCTGATCTACATAGTCCGCGGCAAGGGTGTTGACGACGCGCGCGGCAAGTTCAGGATCGCGCGAGTCAAATCGAACGGTGACGAGGCGGCTGCGGTTGACGGGATCGACGGTCAACTGATCTTGAAATCGTTCCAGGACCCGCTGAGAGAGCTCCCGATCGCCACCCGCGGGGACCGGACCGATTGCGAAAGTTTGTGCCGTGGAAGGCTTTTTCGTCTTTGGCCAAATCTGCCACCACCTGGGGGAGTTGAATTCGGGAAGAGTGTCGAGACGGAGCTGTTCAATGACGCGGCGCGACAGGCTTTCACTGGCCAGGATGTTGTATTGCGTCCTCAGGTATGCGTCGGAGACGGCCTCGAGCTCATAGAGCTCCTTGATGGTCGGAATGTCCGGGTTCTCCTTCTGAATTTCGAGCAATACCTGAGCGCGATAGACGGATCGTTGCTTGAGCGTCACGACAAGAATTGTCGTAAACAAGATGAAAAAGACGATCAGGATTGTCGGCAGGCGCTTGTGCAGAATGCGGCCATAAGCGCGAAGGTCAAGCCCCTCGTCAGACTCTAGGATCTCGTAGGAATCAGGCAGCTCAACGACCCGGCCATCGAGTGCGCCTGGCCCCCGCCGATCGAGTCGATGGCCACGGCCGTATAGCTCGACTTGTTTCTGGTCCTCCATGCTCTCACCAATGGAAGATCAGGAGGCCCGTGAGTGTCTGCGCTGCAGCTTCCACTCCCCGGCCGAACGTGCTCTTCACAGCGCTGTTCGGCACGAAAACAATGTCTTTCGGTTCGAGCATAGGATCCGGAGCCTTCCCCGTCAGGATCTTCCCCAAGTCAATCGGAGTCTCCTTTCGTTCACCGCTTTGCTGATCCGTACGGATGATGCGCGCTTCGCCTTTCGAGGCGGTCCGAGTAAGACCCTCACTCAAAGCGAGCGCCTGCAGGACGGAGATTTTCTCATTCGACTTCAGAGCAAACCCACCAGGCCTTCGCACCTCGCCAATCACGTAAACAATCCCAGCACGAGTGACCTTGACGATGTCGCCGGGATGAACCCATGGGTTGTTGCGAGGATCGGCCGACTCAAGGAGGGCCTTCAAGTTCACTTGAACGACGCTCTCGGATGCAGATCCATTGCGCTTGATGGCCGAGGAAGCTGCGTTCTCCTCCCCAGCGTTTTGCGCGCCAGGGGAAGATTGAGCCATCGCGGGGGGGCGATCCGCAGCAGGGTCTGACTCCACGGGCAGAGCCGCGCCTCGCAGAATGATGACGGTTTCTCCTGCGTCATCGGCTAAGCCTTCGGAGAGGGAGAGAACCTCGAGCAGCGTTTTACTTCCACGTATCTGGAAAACGCCGGGCCGTTTCACCGCCCCCATCACCGAAACAGGATGGCTCTGCATCTCGTGCACAAACACGCTCACGTGAGGATCTTTCATATAGCTCCGGTGGAGAAGCTCCTGAAGTACAAATTCCAGTTCGCGCGGCGTCAATCCGGTTGCTCGAACGGACCCAAGCAAGGGCAACGAGATTTCACCGCTCGCCGAAACGCGGACTTCGCGATTCAACTCCTGCGCTTGGAAAACATTGATGTTGAGGACGTCTTCGGAGCCGATGCGATATTCCTGAGGGCTTACCGCAGGTGCCGATGGGTTTGATTCCAGAAGTGCCTTTAGGCGGCGATTCCAAGCCTCGGCCGTTTCCAGGTTTGAAGGAGGCAAGATCTGGCTTTGGACTCCCGATTCTCGTGTGGAAGGGACTTCCTGCCTGTTCTGATCGGAACCAACAGCAGTCGTGGCGCACACGAGCCAATCAGGGAAACACAACAACGACGCGGTCATTAAAAGCGCACAGCCGGAGTAAAGAGGCGCTCGAATGCACAACGATTGCCTCAAAACCGTGAACATTGCTGTTCCCATCCCGTGCAGAAAACTGAGAGAGAATTGAAGGCTCGCCAGCGCACCGAAGACCGCCATTTGGATGCGTATGTTTGCCAATCGAAATGCGTTGATACCCACCCTAAGACACTGACCGGGCGATTCCAGATTAGAGACCGTGAAAGGGCCAGTCGATACGGTGCAGCCTTGAATTGGAATGCAGGTGAACACCTGACGGGAACTCATCGGCCATCAAGCCCCTGCTCATGCGTGCGGAAAGGTTACGTGCGCACTTGCTTGCCCGACATGCGATTTGGCGGTTGCGCCCCGCTGGCCTGGAAGTTCTTCAGCCGCAGGCTCTCAAGAGCCAGGTAGGCGATGAACTGTGTACCGTAAACGAGATAACGCCGCCACAGACGGCGGGGCTCCTGCAAAAGACGGAAGGACCATTCCAAACCGTGTTCGCGCATCCAGCGGGGAGCTTGTTTCCGTCTTCCCGAAAGCATGTCAAACGCCGCGCCGACGCCCACGATCACGGGGACGCGCAACCGGTCCTTGTGCTCGTGCATCCAGCGCACTTGCCTTGGCTCACCCAAGCCCACCCACAGCACATCCGGTGCGGCGCACGAAATCATCGCCAAAATTTCGTCGTCTTCTTCAGAGGTTAAAGACGAGAGGCGTCGCGAGTAGGTGCCGACGACTTGAGTTCCGGGGAATCGAATCTTGAGTATTTCCGCAAGACGTTCGGGCACATCCGGCTCTCGCTCTCCTCCGTAAAAAAAATGTCGATAGCCCTGCCCGGAAGTTTTTTCACAAAAAGCCAGCATCAAGTCCGGCCCGTAAACGCGCCTGGACAGACGGTGGCCCTGGCGGCGGCCCAGCCAGATCAGTGGCATACCGTCCGGCACAACCAGGTCCGTTGCATTCAGAATTTCCTTGAAGGAAGGATCATGTTGCGCTTCGACGATGCCGTTCATGCTCGTTGCGGCGATGGAGCGACACGGGCCACGATCGTAAATCCACTGCTCCATGAGAGCTACTACGTCGGGGACTTGCACCGCGTTTATGCGCACACCCAACACTCCAAAGTGAGGCGCATCTTCTAACCGCTTCTTATTGCAAGTCTTCGTCGCCACGTGTATTTTGTTTTCGGGAGAGCTCCTAAGAGAAGGACACGCAGAAGGAAAACCGATGGCTGACCCCTTCGCGTTGATATTGTGGTTCTGTGATTTCAAGTGCCATGCCACCAGGCTATTTCCAAAAACAGGCAAGCCCACCGACATTACCCGCGCTTCAGGAAAAAGCTCTTGCATTTGTTTGGCCGACAGCAGATTAATTTCTTCGTATTGTTTGAGATAACCGGGAGAATAGGGCGCTAGTCTTCGTTGAATCCGAGTGGGCAAGAATTGGTAGAAAGGCAAAAACGTGTGTGGCTCGAGGGGAAAGAACTTGTTTGGTGTCGTTACAAAGTAGCCCTTGGCGGCGACGCGGCGAATCTCATCGGCAAATTGCTTCTGTTTCTTAAAGTTTCCAACGTGTTCGATCACCGCGTTGGAGAATACCCAGTCAAACGATTCTGACTCGAACGGCAGGTCACACCCATCCGCCTTAACCTTCTTGACGTGAATTCCCGTGGGCACTTGAAACTGCTGCGTGTCTAAGTTGACGGCGACAACCCGCGAAAAGCTCGAATACAAACCGAGGAACTCCCCATCAATTCCCGGCCCCCCGCCTACATCCAGTAGCGTGTCTTCCATGGAACTATCTCTCACTATACGCAGGAACAGCTCCACCTTTTGTCTGCGCAATTTCCGGTGGAGGGGCCTTGCCCAGTGCAGGAATCGATCTCTTAAACCGCTCACGACCTCCATACTCCGCTCCTTTGCGGCGCGAGTTGGACCCCGCATTACATTTGTCCAGAATCGCGCCGCGCAATGATCTTGAAGCTTTCTAAAAGTCGAAGGCGTTCGTTCAAGAACCGGATGGCAGAACTCCTTCCAGTTGCATATCTCACGTGCTCAACGATTGCGAATCCCTTCCCTTGCAGTAGCCGAACGATCTGTTGGTCGTCTACGCCGGCCCGGACATGGTATTCCGCGATGTCGCCCGCGCTGACCACCCTCCGGCCGAGCGAGGGATCTCTGGTTGAAATCATCTTTCGCAAGCGGCGTCCGATGCCAGGCAAAACGTCCGCTGGATCAAACATGAGCTTGGCAACAGCTATGTCGAGTGAGTCGAAAGCCCAAGTCCAGGCCGGTCGCTCCGGAACGACCGGATCGTGATTCGAATAAAAGAGCCCCCCAGGGCGTACACGGGAGGTTGCCTGCTCCACGATAGCCGTATAGGAGTGCAAGTGGTGAAGAACTGCGCTGAAGGCGACGAGGTCAAAACTTTCGCGGGTCGTTTCCAGGAACCGCTCGATTGGGCTTCGGATGAGCGTCGGCGAGTAGCCCTTTGCCCGAGTTTTTTCTTTCAATAGAGCCAGCATTTCGTCGGACACATCCACGACGGTCACTGTCCACCCTCTCGCGCACATTTTCAACGTAAGGTTACCCGTGCCTCCGCCACACTCGAGGCAAGACGGTGCTCTTCCCAATGAGACGAAATAGGAACCAATTTTGTCGAGATCGTCTTCGAGGCTCTGTTGTAGAATTGGGTCAAAGAGGTAAGTTTCGTAGCTGTCGTACTTGCCCGCCATCTGACGATAGAAATCCACGTTCGCTGCGATGATTCTATCCTCAGCTCGGCTTGCGCCGCTTGTCCCTCGGTCTGGGACGCTCCCAGACGAAGTTTCAGAAAACCCGTTTCGGTTCGACATTGGTCCGGACACAGCGTTCATCCATCACTCCTTCGCATCCATCTACCGACGCCATTCTTTCTGGTGTCGAGGCATCAGTCCGATGAAGAATACCTTCGATGGCACCCCATACTTCTTCGACCGAAATCGTCCGCAGACAATAGGGCTGGTCGAAAATGCAATAATCAAGGCATGGCCGGCACCAAAATTCCGGCCGGATCACCACGCGGTCTTCTGGGCCGCGTGGACCGAACCACTCCGGCTGCGTCGGGCCGAAGACGGCCACAACCGGCACGTTCAATAAGTTCGCAACATGCATCGGGCCGCTGTCGTTGCAAACGAGAAGCCTACAGAGAGAAAGCACGGCCAGAAAAGAGCGAAAATCAAGGCGCATTGCGTGACAGCGCTCGAAAGCGGGAACTTCGCAGGAATAGCCAGGTTCCGAAAACCACAGGACGTGCGTCTTGTTTTCGCTCAGGGCCCGGCGAACGACCTCGGCGAAACGTCCTTCACCCCAACGCCGCGTGGCGACGCGCGCCCCCGGATGAACACCGATCAGAAAAGCGTCAGACGGAATGCCGCGCGATATGAGAAGCAATCGAGCGTGCCCAAGTTCCGCAGCCGTTAGTCG
>QHYF01000237.1:0-5367 GCA_003224075.1 Acidobacteriota bacterium | reverse complement strand
ATGTAGCCAAATCTCCGCGCGATGCGGGCGGGACAGATCTGGCTTGACGCGGTCGGTCAAAAGAGAACCGCCGCCGCCAATACCGTACCCGATTCGGCGCCGCGCTCCGCTGAGCCAGAGGATGACGTTGTCACGCACGTCCATGCGGCCCGAAAAAGCCCAATCAAATTGGCGGCTCCGCAGGGCCACAAGCGCACGGGCCAACGATATCCAGTGCCGGGAAAAAGGTCTGTATTTCCTCCAGCGACTGAAATGGAGTGTCCAGGGCACACGAACAGGAATGAATTCATCAACGATTCCCTGGCCTTCCAGAAACGACTCAAGACCAGTTTGAATGAGGAGAGAGATTCGCGCCCGTGGAAAGCTTCGCCGCAGATTTCTCAGAAAAGGTACAAGGATGGCAACATCACCCAAATTCCAATATTCAATCACAAGGATGCTTGCAGGCTGTGCATGGGAGTTTTCTATAGCCCGAGGTGGCGGCAGCACTTGCAAAAGTAACTGCAAGGCGGCCTCGAACGCCTGAACCAGACGCCACTTGCGCGGTGTCATCCGCAGGAGGCTTGCCCTTGCTGCGGCCTCGGCGGCGATTCCATTGCCTGAGTTGGTGTCATCCTGTCCCATCAGCCCTAGGCCCCCGCGTTTGCGGCGTCCGATTCAAAGACCACTCCTGATTGATCTCATACCTATCTCACCCGGCCGAATAGGTCAGCGGCAGTGATCGGTCCAAATACAGCATTCGAATGATACGCAGACCGAGACCCATCGAAGCCCAAAAAAGGGAGGCCAGGAACGGGCTCTCAAGCAACAAATTGGCCATGCCGTAGATACAATAAGAGGCTTGCGCAAGGAGAACAATCTGTAGGAAAGTGATATGTCTGCTCTCATTATGGCGGCGGAGCGAATAGAGACCTTTCCAGGGGGGATAGATGAGTAGGGCGACAAAGGGCAGGAAACCAGCCAGCCCCATTTTATAAAGCATGGTCAAGAATGTGTTGTGTGGTCGGGGATCATTTTCAAGGAGCAGTCCCTCGAAAGTAAAAGGAACCCCGAATCCCTCGCCACCCAATGGGTACTCCGCGAAGCGTCTCCAGGCCTCCTTCCAAGCAGAAAGTCGAAATTGCCAATTGGTGTCTTCGCTCGAATTGAGGACCCCGGAAGCCAGCTCGTCGGCGGAGCGCTCGGCAAAATCACGGCCGACCTCAGTGCGAAGAAAAAGGAACGCCACTAGAGTGACCATGGCAACCGTAGATTCTTGTAGACAAACCTTCCTCCCAATAATGCAACGAGGAGTAGGATGGCCAATGACACGAAAAGACTCCTCGCGTTTGCGAGGATTAGGCCCAGGCACAACACACACACGAAAATCCAACCAACACGAGGCCGGAGGAGCCGGCTTGCCATCGCGATGATCGTACCGGCGAGAGAAATCAGAATGTTAATCCCGTAGAAAATGAAACGCCTTTCCTGCGGAGAGGCGATGAACCAAGCAAACCCATTCAGAGCTCCCAGCCCGCTTCCGAGCAGAAACCAGACCGCCACTCTCTTGATAGAAAGCCAGCTTCGAGATAGTTGATAGCCGACCAGTAGAAACAGGGTGTACACCACTAAGGCCGAATCACGGAGGACAACCATTGCGTCGTGATGTCCCCAGAGACCCCGCGCCGCGGACAGTGCCCCAGCTCCAAAAAACAAAACAAGAAGAACAGTCGCCGGCAATGGAATTTTTGAGAAGCGAGGCCGGCGTAAGAGATAGATTGAAACAAGTAGAACGAGAAGGACGACATCAGTGATAAATAAAGGTGTCCCCGGCCACCGAATGTAAGAAAAATCTTTGGTGTATGCGGTTGTGCAAAACACAAACCACAAGAACAGCCCTTCCGTCAGCGCAACCCTGGCCTTGCGCGCATAGCCAATCATCAAAGGCAAAGTCAGTCCCGCAAATAGAAAAGCACCTTGGTAAGGCACATATTCGAAAGGTCCGTTCCAAGCTTCTTCCCGATCGAAGATGGAAACTCGTGTCAGTCCGTCCGCAACGGCGATCATGACTCCAACGAACACAATGAAGATCAGCCAAACGTTGACGATGCGATCCCGAGCGTGCCTGCGCACCAACACGGAAGTGGCAGCCGGTCGGTCAGCGGTCCCAACGGAACGGGTCAGGTAGCCAGCTCCTAGGGCGAGTGCACCATCCCCACTCACGCGATTCCCAACGACGCTAGACAAAAGGATCTTGCGCTTCGGTAGACCTCCCCAAAAATTCCCACCCCGCAAACTTTGCATCACGATCCCTCTCCCGCCAGCACCGCGGGGATGGTCCGCATCAAAATCTTGCAATCGAGCCACGGGCTCCAGTGCTTCATGTAGCCAAGATCCAGCACCATGCAGGTTTCAAACGACGGATCCACGCGCGCCGTAACCTGCCAGAGCCCCGTGATGCCTGGTTTTACCTCCAGCCGTCTGTGATCCTCGGAACGGTATCGCGCGTAATCGTCCAGTGGATGCGGGCGCGGACCAACCAGGCTCATATCCCCTTTCAGTGCATTCCAGAATTGGGGCAGCTCGTCGAGGCTGTACTTGCGGAGAAACCGGCCGACTCGGGTGACGCGAGGATCATCGGCGATTTTGAAAAAAGGGTCTCCGCGCTCGTTGAATCGGCGCAGCGAATCCTTTAGCTCGTCAGCCCCATCGACCATGGTCCGAAATTTGTAACACGCAAATTTCTTGCCCCTCTTTCCCGCGCGCCACGAGGCATAGATCACCGGGCCGGGCGACTCCAGTTTGATGACCAGGGCAATCACGAACAGGAATGGCCAGAGAAGGACAAGGGCAACCGAGGACACTAGCAGGTCCATAATTCTCTTCACGAACAATCCCGCCGCGGGGATGAGCGGTCCGTCTAGCCTGCGTTTACCGGGGTCAACCGCGGTTTCGAATCGTGCGTCCCCATCCATCTCTCGGAAAAAAGAGCCAAACGCTTTCGTCGAGGACGAGAGGAGCAATGTTTCTATCGCTGAGTTCGTAAATTCAACTGCCCGCGGGGGAACGGCGCGTTCTGTCGAAAAATTGCGTTGGGCAAACGTTCGTAGCGTGAGGTCGAGAGGTTTGCTGAACATGAGAAGCGACCACCTGCAAACTCTTACTTTTTTGAGAAGAAGCGTTATGCCAGCGCGTTTCAAGCCTCTGGAAGCTGGCGAAAGACGCCACCCTCAGACACGCATCAGGCAATCCAAGCGTAGTGACTGCACACGGGTCAGTCGATAAGGCTGAGCCTTTAATCGAAGCCCCGGTGAACACCCTAGAGGGCAACGGACCTGGATACCGGGTAACCACCGTATCGACAATGAACATCCGAAGTGCTAAGCACTGTTTGAGAGCCCTCCTCGACTACTTCTGGGTTAGGCGGATGCCCGTGATTCTGACCACTACGCTGCTTGCAGGCGGGAAACAAACTCGCACACCCATCCTTTCTCCTCGTCTGATTCAGCTTCTGGTTTTGCTGCTGTTCCTTTTTCCCGCGCTGAGCCGCGCCCGGTCCGTGTCACAAGAGAAAGAGAGAGAGCCCCTGGGGTCCTTGACCCGCGTAGGGGAAGTATACGTAAATGACTCCCCAGCGCCCGCCGAAATCACGATCTTTTCTGGCGACAGAGTTCGTACTGGAGATTCCGGCTCCGCGACATTTAACATGAGCGGAAAGGGTTCGCTCAAAATCTCTCCGCGGAGTCAAGTCCTCTTCTCTGGCAAATATGAATATACGGCTGAGTTGGAGGCGGGAGTGGTTGCGATGAATTCCATCAACGGACCGAACGGGCTCACCCTGCGAATTGGAAGCGACGTTGTGGTTCCTTCAACCAAGGAGCAGTCGGCATCGTCAAGATGGTTCATTCCTTGTTTCCTGCTCGAATGGCAGCGTAGGGGTTTTAACATTGAAGGGAACCTCGGGCCAGTTTCTTCAGGTTGGTCAGTCTGTGAGCGTTTCGCAGAATGGAGAACTGTTTCCCGTGGATCAGGTGGCTTCTGCTACCCCTGGAAAATCAACTTCTGGAGCACGAAAGGCTAGAGCCGGCTTTTCCGGTTGGGGTTATCTCGGTTTGGCAGGTGCAGGAGCAGCCGTAGCCGCCGCTGCTTTCGCACACGGCGGTGGAAAGCAGTCCGTTAGCCCCTCTTCACCCTAAGTTCGCCGCTCGCGTCTCCGAGCCTTTCGTAAAACACTCGCGCGGTGCATTATGCTCCCGTTCAATATTCAATGGGCCCGCCACAGCACAGCGACTCCGTAGGCTCATTGGATTTGCTGCAGACCGGACGCTTAACGTCTCAATTCCTCGAGATTGACGAATTCAATAGTCGGAACTTGACCACGATATCTTGCTCGGTTTCTACGGGTTGTCCACCCAGCAGCGTTTGCGCGTAGCGCCATTCGCGAACCGCATTTATAGCCGCCTTCGCAAGCAAAGGCGGGCCGCTTACTGGCTCGACGCTCTCAACGGCTCCATCACGACCGACAACAACGTGTAACTTAACAGTTCCCTCGATGCCTTCGCGCTTCGCGTCATCAGGATAAGCCGGTTCAACGCGCGAGATGGCGCGACCGATCTGTAGACTCCTTCCCTGCGGCAACTTCTGTGAGCTGAGTTCTGCGGGAAGTCGGATCGAAGGATAAGGATCGGAACTAACCACGACCGACCACGTAGGGCTCACAGGAGCATCTGGCTGCTTTAGAGGAGAGGGCGGAGTTTCCTTCTCTTTGACGTCAATAGAAGCCTTGTCGCTGGGGAGACTTGAGGACGGCTTCGTTGACGAAGTGGCGGTTTTTTCAGTCAGTTGCGCGGGTGAACTTTCAACGGCTTGGTGTTGTATAGCCACCACCGGGGGATTCGTCGCGGTGACCGCTGCACGCTGAGAAGGCTTTGCGGACTGGCTCTTCGGGGCGGGCCCCCTCTCGCGGCGAATGGCGCCATTAGTCGTGGGCCTCACAGGAGGACGCTCATTTCCGCGGATGTGCGGGCGTCCACGTTCCACCTGCGCGCTGGAGCCATTCGCTTGACCGCCGGCAGGAATTGGCTCAATCCCAGCGGTCCGCGAGTCCTTCTTCTCTTTCTCTAACCGGGGAGCGGGAAAATTCGCAGCCCTATTCGCGGCAGGGGGCTTTGCCTCCTTGGGCGCCTTGCTTGTTTCTTCAGTTTTCTGTGCGATGAATCCAATCACTTGATTCCGAACATCGCGCGGCGCCACAAACCAGCCGATGGCCGCTGCCGTGACTCCGGCCAGGATAACCACGGCTGCAGGCCTCCTTAATCCTTCCGCGCCCGCTCCTGAAGCTATCGGACGAAATGGGGGTTCTAATTTGGCTTTTAATTCATTTCTATT
>QHYF01000236.1 GCA_003224075.1 Acidobacteriota bacterium | reverse complement strand
TGCAGCAGCCGTTGGACATCACCTATTTCCCGGGAAAAAGGTCGCGGCAGCATTCGAACGCGGAGCAGCCTCCGTCGGATCAGCCTCCGTCGAATCCGCAATGAACTAGCGGGACCAATCCTCCAATTTTCAATTCCAGGGGCAGAGGCCACTCTGCCTTTTTTTCCGTGGAATGCATATTGCGGCTTGACAAGCCGCGCTTTGTCCGGATAAACCTCTTTCCCGCCATGCAAAAATCAACGTCCGATTCTTTATTCGAATCATCGCGCCGCCGTTTTTTGAAGAGTACGGCCGCCGCTTCAGCTTGGGCTCTGGCTCCCCGAGCCAGCGCGAGGCCCGAGGATGCGCCTGCAAAGTTGCCTCCGGCTTTCTCGTCCCTCAAACCGCACGGCTCACGGGTCCATCCGATCACCGCCGAGGAATTTCACGAGCGCCTCCAGCACGCGCAAAAATTGATGGCGGGACTGGAACCCAAATACGACGCTCTGTTCGTGGCACCGGGGACTTCCCTGTACTACTTCACCGGAATCCGCTGGGGAACCAGCGAACGACTGCTCGCATTGGTGCTGCCGCGCGAGGGCGATCCCATTGTGATCGTGCCGGGGTTTGAAGAAGGACGGCTGCGCGAGAAGCTGCACTTTCCCGCGGAAGTGCGCGTCTGGCAGGAAGATGAAAGCCCAACGAAAATCGCGGCCGCCGCTTTGCTTGACCGTGGAATTCGGACGGGCCGGCTGGGCGTAGAAGAGACGGCGGCGTTCACGTTTTACGAGCACATGCACGCCGCGGCGCCGGGCTTCGAATGCGTTTCCGCCGACCCGGTGACGATCGCGTGCCGCGGGCGCAAGTCGCCGCACGAGCTAGAGCTGATGCGTCTCGCTTGCGAGGCCACCTTTGACGTTTTCCGCGCCGCGTTCGCCTCGCTCAAGGAAGGCATGTCGCAGGAAGACATCGGCAAGCTGGTGGAGTCGGGCTTTTTGAAAATGGATTTGCACGGCGGAGCGCTGGTTTTGCTGGGGGCGTCGGCGGCGCTGCCGCACGGCAGCATCAAGCCGCAAAAGTTAAAACAAGGCGACGTGGTGCTGATCGACGGCGGCTGCGCAGTGGAAAGTTATCAATCGGACGTGACACGCACGGGAATTTTCGGCAAGCCACCGGAAAAAGTGGCGCGGACATTCGAAATCGTGCGCAAGGCGCAGGATGCCGCGCTCGACGCGGCACGCTCAGGGAGGTTATCGGGCAACGTGGATGACGCCGCGCGCAAGGTTATCACGGATGCGGGCTTCGGCCCCGACTACAAGTTTTTCACGCACCGGCTCGGACATGGGATCGGGCTGGATGGGCACGAACACCCTTATTTGGTTCGGGGAAGCAAGACTGTGCTTGAAGCCGGGATGACCTTTTCGAATGAGCCGGGAATTTACATTCCGGGTGAGTTTGGGCTGCGATGTGAAGACGATATGGTCATTGTAGCGGACGGCCCGGCACAGCTTCTCACGCCGGGTTTTGCGGTGTCACTGGAAAAACCCTTCGGTTAAACGGGTGCATACTCAGAAGGAAAGGCCCGCCCTCTCAAGAGGGCGGCTACAACCGGCGGTTACGACGGAGTGCGCTTCATGGCCGAACGCCCTCGCAGAACTCGACGATCCGTTGCTCGGCCCAGAAGCGCTCGCTTCCCGCGTGTTTCGAAATGAAGCCGCAATGGCCGCCATGGGTGGGCGCGACAAACCGAATCGCTGGGTTTTCGTTGATCTTCGCAGTCAAGAAGGAAAAGTACGGCACGAATGGATCATCTTGCGCGGCGATCAACAACATCGGTACGCGGACCTGGGCAGCGACGCGTTTCGCGCCCACGTTTTCGTAATAGTCTTGCGCATCGTGATAACCAAACTGCGGCGCGGTGATCAGATCATCAAATTCGCGCACGGTGCGAATCGGCCGCAGGCCATTGAGCTGGTAACGCCCCGGAAACATCTTTTGTTTTCTTGCGTAGCGCGACATTAACCCGGTGACGAAGTGCCGCTGATAGAAGAAATTGTCGCGGCGCTCGAGGGCGTCGGCACAGGCCGCGAGGTCGAGCGCGGGGCAGACGGCGCAGACGCCACGCAATGCTTTCGGGACCGCGGCGCCATACTCGCCCGCCATCTTGGTCACGAGATTTCCACCCATGGAGTAGCCAACGAAGAAGATCTGTTCGAATCCGCTGGCGTTGGAGAGCTCTTCGAAAACCGCGCGATAATCCGCGCTCATCCCAGAGTTGTATAACGTGGGCGTTAGCGCTTCCGTGCCTCCGCAATTGCGCTGGTTCAGGCGCACGACATGGAAGCCGCGATGAAAGGCTTTCTCTGCGATGCCACGCACGTAATTCGAGTCGCTCGAACCCTCGAGGCCGTGGACGATGACGAGAACGGGCACATCCTTGCGCTTTCCCGGTTGCCAGTGACAATGACCGAGCAAGCGCGATTCCGCATCGACCTGAAACAACCGAGCTTCCGCAGGCGGAATGTCAAAGCGCCGCGGCACGAACGCTGCTGCAATGGTCATGGCGTGACCGTTGGTCAACAAAGGATGCGCTTCAAATGGTGTTGTGTGGATTCCCACGTGAGAACAGTATTGCACGCATGCAATGCAAACAAGTGAAGGCGGCAGTTTATCGGGAGTCTCCCCTCCCAAGTCAGCTTTCGTATGAATTTCCATAGCTCCTACATATTTGTGTTTACGTTTTTCGTGAACCTTGCCGCCTATAAGCGATAAGCCTTTTGTTATCAGTGCATTGGCCCTCTATATCAATGGCAAGTAAATTGCGGCTCCTTTAGGTGGATCTATAAATAGAGTCGGGCTCAATTTCAGGGAATTGAGTCTGATTTATGATTCTTTTTCGGGGGTCATCCTCAATCGCACTTGCTGAGGGCGCAGTGAGAGAGTCGTTCCGAGCGTTTTCAGGGGCGTGTTTCGGATACTGCCCATTATTTCTCGTCGGTTTGGATTCCTCAGCCTCAGTTGGGGCTCAAACACAATGGAATGGGCTCTTGGGTAGTTCGCAGAGGAATGAGAGGGAGATAGCAGTTTAGCTGCACAGGGGGTAATTGAGAAAATGAGAAGACTTGCTTACTTATTTTTAGTTGGAGTTCTACTTCTGAGTGTGGGGAGCGGAACCGCGTTCGCCCAGGCAACCGCCAGTGGGACAATTCAGGGAACGGTCACGGACAAATCCGGGGCGGTGGTGACCGGGGTTCAGGTTGTCGCAAGGAACAAAGCAACAGACATCACTCGCACCACCTCCACGAATGACGTTGGTTTCTACCAGTTTGAATTGCTGCCAGTGGGCACTTACACTGTGACGGTCAGCAAAACGGGGTTTGCCACTTTTGCGCAGACGCTCGAAATCCTGATCGGCCAAACTGCAATGGTTAATGCGGAGCTGAAACCGGGCGCCACTAGCGAGGTCATCGAGGTCACTTCAGAAGCCCCACTGCTAGACACGACTAAAACCAGTGTCAGCCAGAATATCACCCCGACTGAAGTCGAGGAACTGCCGTTGCTGGGCCGCGACGTTGCAAACTTGGCCTATTTAGCGCCCGGCGTAAAAGCTACGGATTCTTACGACCCCACGAAAAACCGCTATGCGATTCTTTCCGTTAATGGACAGAGCGGGCGCAACGTGAACGTAACCATCAACGGTGTCGATAACAAAGACAACACGGTTGGCGGGCCGGTGATGCAGCTCCCCCTCGAAGCCGTGCAGGAATTCGTGATCAGCACGCAGCGCTTCTCGGCAGCCAATGGCCGTTCCGAAGGTGCCGCGATCAACTTGATCACGAAGTCCGGAACCAACAAGTACCACGGTTCGGCGTTTGGGTTCTTCCGGGAACAACAGTTCAATGCAGCGAATGTCTTCGAGCAACAATCGGGGCAGAAGGGTCCTTACAGCCGCCAGTTCTTTGGTGGGTCTATGGGGGGGCCAATTGTTAAAGACAAGCTGGTCGGTTTCTTCGCAATCGAGCGGCAACGGGAGCACACCAGCATAACGGAAGATCCCACAGCGCTTTCAGAGTTGCAGATTGCCAAGGCTGCCGGGCTGGCGGCTCAGCCGTCGGCAATCATCCCGAGGCCATTTTTTGAGAATCGTTACAATGGGCGCTTGGATTACAAGTTCAACGACCGTGAGACCGCCTACATCAGTTATACCTCGCAGGCCAACGACAGTCTGAATGATCAATCAAGCCAAACAGGTGACCTGACGGAAGGGAATTTCACCAAGAACCACTTGCAGGCCGCCAATGTCACCCTGAACTCGGTGCTGTCTAATAGTCTGGTTAACAGCTTCTTGGCGGGATATCAGTATTGGAACAACATCATCGACAGCACCCTCAAAGTACCTCTCGTCACGTTTATTGGAGGGTCTTCCTTCGGCACCAACGGAAACGTTCCGCAGCAGTCCTATCAACGTAAGTGGCAATTCAAGGACGATATCTCCAAGACCTACGGGAGGCATACATTCGGAGTAGGAGTTGACTTCATCTATAACCCAAAGCTGGGCGGATTCTTCGAATCTAACTCCACGCTCGAAGTCGACTTTGGAGCTGATCCTAGTGTGATCACGACGGACAAGACCAATTACCCGCAGGGCTTCGCGACTCCGGGAGCAGTGATTGGCATGTCGGCCAGCTCGGGGGATCCGTACTTCGATATGCCCGGCGGCACCAAGCAGTTGGGGCTCTACCTCCAAGACGATTGGAAGCTTACGAAAAGACTCACTCTGAACTTGGGTGTGCGCTGGGACAAGGACTACAACCTGGTCGGCGCAAGCGCGATTGCCAAGAGCAGGACATACCTCGAACTGCTGGCCATTGGCAGCCCCTATGCCAA
>QHYF01000235.1 GCA_003224075.1 Acidobacteriota bacterium | reverse complement strand
CAATCAGCAACGGAATAGCGTTCTTCCCGAGAGCAACAATATGCCTTGTCTGGGCAGCCCCTGCATCTTGCAGGCGACCCTTCGACGAGATGTGCCCCATGTCGGCAAGACCCAGAGAGCGATCGCACTTCGTAACTCTCGATTGAGCATGTAGAGGAAATGCGAACAAGAACGCGCATGCCGCAATCATTAAGACAGTCTTCAGAACTCTCATGCAAACAGGTTAAGCCCAATCACGGGTAACCAACCTACAATGTTCAAATCGAGTTCCCGTCTGAAAACCGGGAACTCGGCGTCTTTGCTTCTTTGCTTCTTTGCTTCTTTACTTCTTTACTTTCTTGCTTCATCGCTTCTCCTCTGCCGTAAACTCACTCCCTTGTCTCCCCTCCCCCAACTCGACCGCCTGCGCGTCGTCCTCGTCAATACGCGCAACCCGCTCAACATCGGCGCGGCCGCGCGCGCCATGAGCAACTTCGGTTTCCTCCATCTTCGCGTCGTGCATCCCTATGAATTGGCGTTTCGCGAAGCGCGTTCCGCCGTCGGAGCCTCACCTGTGCTCGTCAGCGCCCAGGAGTTCAAAACCGTGGCCGAAGCCGTCGCGGACTGTACCCTCGTCGTCGGGACTACGGCCGCTAGCCGCCGCGAATTGCAACACCCGGTCAGGCGCCTCGAACAAGGTGCTCCCCTCATCCGCAAACGCCTTGCCTCTTCCCGCGTCGCCCTGCTCTTCGGTTCGGAGAAGCGGGGGCTCTCTAACGAAGACCTCAGCCACTGCCACTGGCTTCTGCGCATCCCCACGCGCGAAGAGCACCGCTCCATGAACCTCGGCCAGGCGGTAGCCGTCTGCCTCTACGAACTCTCGCGCGATCCCAAAGCCGCCCCGCATTCGGAAAAGTCCGTCGCCGCTACTGCCAGCGACCTCGAGCGCCTCACTTCGCTCTTGCTCGACGCTCTCCGTGCCAGCGGCTACCTGAAGCCGCGCTCCGCCGCCCCCACCGAGGAAAAAATTCGTCGCCTCGTCCGGCGCCTCCACCTCTCCGCCGCTGACGCCGAACTCTGCCTCGGCATGCTCCGTCAAATCCTCTGGAAACTTCGTTCCGGCCCAGACCCACACTTCAAGTAAAACTTTGGAAACGCAGGTGGTACCTCCCGAACTCGCCGCTAACAAAGTTCGTCCTCTACACACCTTCTTAGCCTATTCACTCTTTGTGTCCCTTTTTGCACAGTTTCCAGACACGCTGCGCGGGAAAATGGTATTGTTATACTTGCCTCGTACGCTCAGCAAACCGGGCACGCGCAAATTCAACCACGCTGATCGCCGGAGATGACATGGAACTAAGCGCCACGCAACAAGCCCGCCCTTGGGACCGGCCTTTTTGGAAACCGGTCCACGGCAAAGAAGGCGTCTTCACCTATCTCGTGCTGATCCACGTTCTTGCAGTCATTGGTTTGATTCTTTTCCCTTTGCCCAGCCTCAAGGTCGTTGGCCTGATGGTTCTCTTCGTGGCCTTTGGCGGCCTCGGCACCACGGTTTGCTATCACCGCCTGCTCGCCCACAAGACGCTCAAGACCAACCGATTCATCGAACAATTCTTGATCTTCTGGGCCATTTTCAACGGCTCCGGCCATCCCGCGAGCTGGGTCGCTTATCATCGCCTGCATCATTCCGTGACCGACACGCCCGAGGATATCTCCAGTCCGAAACAGGGTGGCTTCTGGTGGGCGCATCTTCGCTGGCTCTATCAGACACAGCCCGCGGACAAGCAGCGTTGGGCTCCTGAACTCACCGGCGGCATCTACAAGATTTGGGGCTGGGCGGAAACGCCCGTTATTCTTCTTTCGATCTTCATCGGATTGATTCTCGGCTTCGGCTGGATGGGTTTCTTCTGGATGGGCGCCCTTCGGCTGGTTTATTCGCTGCACATGCAGTGCTTCGTGAACAGCCTGACGCACCTCGATCCCGCCCCCGAAGGCGACTCCAGCAAGAACGTGTGGTGGCTCGGCCCGTTCCAATTGACCGCCTGGGGCGAGAACTGGCACAGGAACCATCACTCGCACGCCGGGTCCGCGCGTCTCGGCCTTCGCTGGTATCAGACCGACATCGGCTGGTATTTCATCTGGATGCTCGAGGCCGTCGGCCTGGCTCACTCCGTCAAGCGCCCCCGCGCTTCCTAGCCGCGGCGCGCCGCGCAGCCACACGCGCGCTACACTACAATTTGCAAGGCCGGCCTTTGGATTGGCCGTGTGAATCGCATGTACGCGCAGAAATTTAAAGTGAATGTCGTGATTCGCGGGCAAACCCGCGCCTGCCCGCTCGAATGGCTCGATCAATTCTGCATGCGCAACTTCACCAATTCCGCTGACTTCGATGACACTCTTCCTGTCGCTGAGGGCCAGGTCGAAGCCAGCTTCCGCCTCACTCCCGAACGTTTCGCCGAAGGCCTCGGCGCGTGGCTCACCCAGCGCGGAAAAGGCGAAGGCCAGCCCGTCCTCGTGCAGGTCACTCGCGAATAATCTGCTGCAATTTCTCGCTGAAAGGTTCGTCTGTGGGAGCGAGACGGCTCTAAGCTGCGGAATCTTTCTTCTCGCCGCGCAGGGCGGCGCGAATTTGTGGCAGGGCGGCCAGCGCCGCCGCTTCACCCGCCGCGATCATATCCGGCGTCTTGCTGAAATCGTCCCACACGAATGGTTTCACGTCCGGCTCGATGATGATGTCCGCCTGCGTGCGCCAGGCGAGATCGGAATGACGCTGAATGATGTTAAATGCACGGCTGAGAACATCGGTGAAGGTGCGCGGCTCCTCGACGTTGGCGGATTCGAGATAGACGGCAATGATGATGTCCGCGCCCAGGAGCAATGCGCCCTCGATAGGCACCGGCGCGGTCAGGAATCCATCCACCAGCGTCCGCCCCTCATATTGGATGGGCAGGAACAGACCGGGGTACGCGCAGGAAGCGCGAAGCGGCGGCGCAATTACGCCGTGTGAGTAATAGACGGACACGCCCGCGTTGATGTCCGTGGTGGCGATCGCCAGCGGCGTTTGCAATTCTTCGAAGGTTTTCACGGGAGTGAAGCGCGCGAGATATTTTTCCAGCCGCTGGTTGGTGGCTAGGCCCAGCCAGGAAGGCGTCCAGCGCCCGAAATCGGCGAAGCTGGTGCTCGCGCCGACCTTTTCCATTTCCTCCAGCGAAGCTCCCGCACAGAAACCCACGCCGATGATCGCGCCGACACTCGTCCCTGCAACGCAGTCGATGGGAATTCCGGCCTCGCGCAAGACGCGCAGCACGCCGATGTGCGCAATGCCGCGAGCGAAGCCGCCGGCAAGGGCCAGGCCGACACGAAGTCGTTCCGCGGGCTCGCCCTGGTCGCCGTAGGCAAACGAACGGAACTTGTCCTTGGCCGTCCGCAGCCAGCCGAGGGCGTTCGAAACGATTCGTTCCGCCATTCTCCTTCCATTTTAGAGTGTTGGAGGCCAAGCGTCAGCATGTTTGACCAGCGCATGCTGGTTTTGTAACCTGTCCTTCCGTTCGAATCCCGTAAAAAGGCGTGCCATGAAACGTCGCATCGAAAAAGCAGTGGTGCTGGGCGCAGGAACAATGGGCTCGCGAATCGCGGCGCACTTCGCAAACGCAGGACTGCCGTGCATTTTGCTGGATATCCTGCCGCCAAACTTGCCCGCCAATGCGCCCGCCGCGGACCGCAACAAAATTGTGCGCGCAGGGCTCGACGCAGCAAAAAAGTCGAAGCCGGCGGCCTTTTTTAAAGCGGCGCTGGCGGAAAAAATCACCATTGGAAACTTTGAGGATGATTTGGCGCGTTGCGCCGAGGCCGATTGGATCATCGAGGTTGTCGCTGAGGATCTGGAAATCAAGAGGAAATTGCTGGCGCGCGTGGCGCAATTTCGCAAGCCCGGCGCGATCGTCACGACAAACACCTCGGGTCTGCCCGTGCGCTTGATCGCCGAGGGCATGAACGAAGAGTTTCAGCAGCATTGGGCGGGAACGCACTTCTTCAATCCGCCCAGGTATTTGAAGCTGGTGGAAGTGATCCCCGGGCCGAAAACTTCGAGCGACGTGATTGAAACGCTCAGTGAATTTTGCGACCGAAGATTGGGAAAAGGCGTGGTGGTTGCGAAAGACACGCCGAATTTCATCGCCAACCGTATCGGGACTTTTTCCATGCTGAATGCGCTGCGCTTGATGGGCGCGCTTGGAATGACCGTGGAGGAAGTGGACGCGTGCACGGGTCCGGCGGTGGGCTGGCCGAAGTCGGCGACGTTTCGAACGGCGGACATCGTCGGTCTGGATGTGCTGGTCCACGTGGTGAGGAATATTTACGAGACGGCGCCGAACGATGAGTCGCGCGAAATGTACCAGGTGCCGGCTTTCGTGGAGGAAATGACCAAACGCGGCTGGCTCGGCGACAAGACAGGGCAGGGATTTTACAAGAAGGTGAAGGGCGAAGGCGAAAAGGAAATTCTGACGCTCGACGCGAACACCCTGGAGTACCGTGCGCGGCAAAGACCGAAGTTCGGCTCGCTTGAGATGGGCAAAGCGATTGAGGATACGCGCGAACGGCTGCGCGCTCTTGTCGGGCCCGTGCTGGATGGGCAAGAGGGCGACAAGGCGCAGCAGTTTTTGTGGGGCGGGCTTTCCGGAATGTGCTTGTACGCGGCGCGGCGCGTGCCGGAAATATCCGACAGCATCGTGGATGTGGATCGCGCCATGCGCTGGGGTTTTGGCTGGGAACTCGGGCCCTTCGATCTGATGGATGCCATTGGGGTGAAGGCATTTGCCGCACAGGTGCAGAAGGAAGGGCGCGCGCTGCCGGCGGTCATTGAGAAAGTGCTGGCGAGCGGCAGAAACGGATTT
>QHYF01000245.1:1871-7273 GCA_003224075.1 Acidobacteriota bacterium | reverse complement strand
TCGCCAGGGGCACTACCCGGCGCGGGCAGCGCGTGTGTCCGCTGTGACCGGCAGGAGGACGGCCTCCGCTTCGCCCGGGACTTCGATTGCCGGATGAAAGAGTTTGGCGAGGGCTTCGATGCCGGTAACCACGCGCGGGCCGGAACGGGAAAAATAGCTGTTCGCTTCCAGGGCGTACACGCGCCCGTTTCGAACCGCGGGCATCGCGCTCCATGCTTCGGGGAAAGTCATGGAGCGGTATTCGTTGCGGGCTCGCTCGGCAGTGTAGCCGCAAGGAGCGATCAAGAGAATCTCGGGTGCGGCTTCGATCACGTCTTCCAGAGCGATTCGAAAAGATGGTGTGCGAGCGCGGCCGAAAACATCTTCGCCGCCGGCGCGGTGGATCATTTCCGGAACCCAATGACCACTGACGTAGAAAGGTTGCAGCCATTCGAGAAACGCGACGCGGGGGCGATCCGCTTCCGGTTGCAACTGGCGCTCGAGCGCGGCGAGGCGCGCGCCAATCTGCTTCAGCAGCGTTTCCGCTTGCGGGCCGCGGCAGGTTTCTTCTCCCACCCACAGGATGTCGCGCCAGACGTCGCCCAAATCCTGAGGATTCAGGCAAAGAACTTCCGGACGCCGTTCGAATCGCGTAAGCGCGGTAGCGAGATCATCCGGGGAAGCCGCGCAGACGTGGCACAAATCCTGGGTGATGATCAGATCGGGCGCCAATGCTTCGAGGGCGTCGGCATCCACCGCGTACAGGCTTTCGCCGCGATGAACGTACTCGCTCACCAGGCGGTCGATCTCCGCAGGCGACGAATCATGGGGGATGCGCGAACGGATGACCGCCGTTTTCGTGCGCGCTTGTGAAGGAAAATCGCACTCGTGACTGACGCCCACGATTTCACGGTCGAAGCCGAGAGCGAAGAGAATCTCGGTGGCCGACGGCAGCAGCGAGACGATCCGCATAACTAGCCCACTCTAGCACAATCCTGAAGGAGATTAAGGAAGTTGATGGGCGCGGAGCAGATGAGGAAAAGAATCCTCGGATGCAGAGCGAGCAGTTTATTTGTAGAGGAAATATTTGCGGCGAATCTGGTCGAAGGCCGCGAGAGCGCCGGACCAGCTCGCGACGATCTTTTCCGGAGCCACGCCCGCCTGCAACTGTTGGATGGTGTCGGCGTTGCCGACGAGCGGGAGAAGTTTCGCCGGATCGAACTGCTGGGGATAGAGCTTCCGCAAGACGGCCGCGATTTCGAGGCCCATGCGCATCGCGCGCACGCTGGAGCGATCGGTGATTCGAATGGCGACCCCGCCACAACGCTGGCCGCTATAAAGACCGGAAACAGGGATGAAGGGCTGGGCAACAAAATGCAGGCCGGGAAGATGCCTTTCGTTTAACGCGGCGGCGACTTCATCGCCGTTGAGCCAGGGCGCGCCAAACTCTTCGAAGGGCGTTTCCGTGCCGCGGCCGACGGAGACTCCGGCGTTTTGCAGAATTTCAATGCCCGCGTACAGGATGGAACCTTTGATGGTGCGGAGGTTCGGAGAAGGCGGAATCCACTTGATGCCCGTGCTCTCAAAGAAATAATTGCGATGCCAGTTCTTCATGGCGATGATGTGGAGGTCGGCACCGATACGATTTTCGGCGTTGAAGAGCTGGGCGAGTTCTCCAATCGTCAGGCCGTAACGAACCGGCAACGAAAAATATGCGACGAAATTGGTCTTGTCGGGATCCAGCATCGGGCCTTCCACGATTTCGCCACCGATGAGATTGGGGCGGTCCAGAACGAAAAAAGAAATGTGGCGTTTGGCCGCTTCCTCCATGCAATAGGCCATGGTCACTGTGTAAGTGTAGAAGCGCACACCGGCGTCCTCAATGTCGAAGACCAGCGCGTCAACGCCCTTGAGCATGTCATCGGTGGGACGAAGCGTTTCGCCGTAGAGGCTGTAGACGGGGAGACCGGTAGAAAGATCTTTCGAAGAAGTAACCCTTTCGTCGTTGCGCCCGGCGAGGCCATGTTCGGGACTGAACAGGGCAACAAGATGCACACCAGAGGCATGAGCCAGGAGATCAATCGTGCTTCGGCCTTGCGCGTCCACACCCGTGTGATTTGTGATCACACCAACGTGCTTGCCGCGCAGAGGAGCGAACTTCTGCGCTTCAAGAACATCGAGTCCGGTCTGCACACGGCCCGGGCGGCCTGAGCGTCTCGAAGCGGCCGGCGCAGCCACCGGGCCAAGCGAGAACAGCGCAACAGCGATTGTGAAACAGGCGAAAGTGGAAAGTGCGCTCTTGTGTGCCGTCAATTGGCCCCCTCTATGGACCCCTCCATGGAAACGATACAATGATATTCTGGAACGCGCTGCATGCGGCCGCGTTGAGAGCATGGTGTGCGTGTGCTATGTATAAATGCTGACTGCGGGCTGCGCGTGGGGGATTCTAACCGATGAAAGGACGCCGCGTCCGCATTTTGTTGCTGATTTTCGTCTCGATACTCTTCCTTATGGCCCATCACGCACGCAGCCAAATCCGCAGCACTTCCGCAAAAAAGAATGTTGCTGAGGAGAGCGCCGTTCCCGCCAGGCGCGCGGTGAAAAAATTGTCCCCCGCCGCGAACGACTGGGTGGAATCCACTCTGCGCAACATGAGCGTCGAGGAAAAGATCGGGCAGCTCCTTTTCACCACCTATCACGGAAGCTTTACCGCGAAGGACGCGCCCGCGTACCAGCAGATCCTGCACGACGTGAACGATTTGCATGTGGGCGGATTCATCGTCATCACGCATGGATCGCCGCTGGGAATTGTGAAGAGCCAGGCATATCCGACGGCGGTGCTGATCAACCAGATGCAGGCGAAGTCCAGACTGCCGCTGCTGGTGGGCGCGGATTTCGAACGTGGCACGGCCATGCGCCTGGATGAAGGCACCTCGTTTCCCACGGCGATGGCGGTGGCGGCGGGGGGCGATCCGAAAGACGCCTACACCATGGGGAAAATAACGGCGCTGGAAGCGCGCGCCGTGGGTGTTCAATGGGTCTACGCGCCCGACGCCGATGTGAACAATAATCCGGGGAATCCCATCATCAACACGCGGTCGTTTGGAGAAGATCCCGCGCGCGTCGCGGAATTCGTCTCCGCGTTTGTGCGCGGCGTCGAGGAAAACGGCGCGCTGGCGACGGCAAAACATTTTCCGGGGCACGGCGACACCGCGGCGGATTCGCACATAGATTTGCCGGTGATTCACGCGGACCGAGAGCGCCTGGAACATTTGGAGTTAGTTCCCTTCCGCGCGGCCATCGCCGCGGGCGTGAGCACGGTGATGACCGGACACTTGTCGATTCCCACGCTCGAACCGGACGCCAACACGCCGGCGACGTTGTCCTCGAATATTCTGACGGGGCTGCTGCGCAAGGAATTGGGATTCAATGGACTGGTTGTCACCGACGCGATGGACATGGGCGGAATCACCGTGCGTTATGCGCCGGGAGAAGCGGCCGTGCGCGCGGTTGCCGCTGGGGCGGACGCGCTGCTGATGCCACCGGTGCCGGACGCAGCATTTGAATCGCTGCAGGTTGCTGTAAAGTCAGGGCGAATTTCGCGCGCGCGGCTTGATGCTTCGGTGCGCCTCATTCTGCAGGCCAAGGCGAGGCTGGGCCTGAATCAGAAGCGACTCGTGGATTTAAATGCGATCAATCAGAAATTCGGCAGCGTGGCTTGGCAAAAAGAAGCGCAGGAAATTTCGGACCGGGGCGTGACGCTGCTGCGCGACACGTCTCACCGGCTGCCGCTCGATGGAACGAAAGCTGCGCGCGCATTGTTGCTGGCCCTCTACGCCGATCCGGAGCCTTATCCCGGAGAAGACCTCGAACGCGAATTGCGTTCGCGCTTCGATTCCGTGACCACGCTGCGCGCGGACACACGTTTCGTGAACGGGAGTATTTTGAAACTGCCGCCGCCGGATTCGTATGATGTTGCGATTCTCGCGCTGTTTGTGCGCGTGAGCGACCGCAAGGGAAACGTGGAAGTGCCCGCGGAGCAGGCGGCGCTGGCGGAGCAACTTTATAAATCGGGCAAGCCAGTGATCACCGCGGCGTTCGGCAGTCCGTATTTGATTGAGCGATTTCCAAAGGCGGAGACGTGGCTCGCGGCGTTTGGAATCAGCGACGTCGCACAAATATCGGTGGCCAGGGCCCTGTTTGGAGAAATCCCGGTGCGCGGGCATTTGCCGGTGACGGTGCCGGGCGTGAATCTCAAAAGAGGTTTTGGACAGGAGCTGGCAGCGAATCCGATGACGTTGCAGCCGATGGATGCGCGCGGCGAGGCGCAACTGCGCCCGGCATACGACGTGGTCGAAAAAGGAATTGCGGACAAAGCATTTCCAGGAGCCACGCTCGCAGTGGGATATCGTGGCAAAGTGGCGATTCATGCGTTTGGAAAGCTGAGTTACGACGCGAAGGCGGCGGCGACCGCGCCGGCGACGATGTATGACATCGCGTCGCTGACGAAAGTCGTGGCGACGACGACGCTGGTTGCGAAATTAGCGGAGGGAGATTTCGCGGTTCCGCTGGATTTGGACGCCAAGATCGAGCGGTATTTGCCGGAGTGGGCGAGCGGGCCGAACCCGGAGTGGCGGCACAGAGTAACGGTGCGGCATTTGTTGACGCACACTTCGGGATTGCCGCCATTCAAAGAGTATTGGCGCACGTCGAAAAGCAAGCAGGACACGCTGACCAAGATTTTTGCGGAGCCACTCGAATTCGAGCCGGGAACGAAAGAAGCTTATTCGGACCTGGGAATTATTTTGATGGCGGAAATCATCGAGCGATTGACGGGCAGGACGCTGGATGATTTGGCGAAGAGTTTCACGATGTACCGCCCGCCGAAAAAACTCTGGCCGCAGATTGCACCGACGGAATTCGATAAGAATTTGCGTCACCGGCTGGTGCAAGGCGAAGTGCATGATGAAAACGCGTTTGCCATCGGCGCGGTCTCGGGGCACGCGGGAGTCTTCAGCACGGCGCCGGACCTGTCGGCGTTTTGCCAAACGCTGCTGAACGGCGGAGTGTACGCGCACCAGAGGATTTTGCGGCGCGCGACGATTGCGCAGTTCACCACGCCGCAACAGCTCTCGGGCGGCACGCGGACGCTCGGCTGGGCGGTGCCGACCGAAGGCGGATCGAGCGGGCACTATTTTTCCGCGCACAGTTTCGGGCACACGGGCTTTACGGGCACTTCGATCTGGATCGATCCGGACCGGCAGCTTTTTGTGGTGCTGCTGACGAATCGTGTGCACCCGACACGGGAAAATACGAAGATCCAGCAGGTGCGTCCCGCGCTGCACGACGCGGTGATGCAGGCCCTGGGATTGGCAACGGCGGCGGCGCCAGCGAAGTGAAACACTCCTAAGTGATCAGTCTTC
>QHYF01000245.1:0-1748 GCA_003224075.1 Acidobacteriota bacterium | reverse complement strand
CGAAATTTGCATTTCGTAAGTCATTGATTCTAAAAGACGCATTTTCGGTTGCTTGCAACGCGTGAAGGAACCCCCCAAAGAAGAAGCAGCAGCCCGGCTCCGACAAGAGCTGGGTAAACTGCTGCCGTCCAAAAATAGGTTTACCCACAACTTCGGTTGCGTGCAACGGCAGGGGAAGAAGCTGGAAAAAGAAAAGCGGCCGAAGGCCGCGGCGCATTGACCGGATTTTTCCTAAGGAGATTGTACATAACAGGCGATTACGGATCAAGTGAAAGTTCGAAAAAAGACGAGGGACTTGGCGGGCAGATTGTTCCAATGCTCGGGCGAGAACTGGATTAGAGAGAGGGAGTGTGCGAGACCAGGAGCATGGGCAGCGGGCGGAGTTCGCGCTTCATGGGGTCGAGCATCATGCCCAGGGCTCCGAGAGAGACAGTGCCGAGCAGGGTGGTATCCTGCTTTTCGCCAAAAATGACCGGAGCAGCGCCCTGACGGCCATTCAGCCGAAACAATACATCGCCGATCTTGCGAGTGATTTCGGAGCCATCCGCCAGGATGAAGGTGCGTTTGGAGTGCGGTCTGATGCGGAGTTTGCGAAGCAAAGGCGCCGGAACAACGGAGTACACGGCTCCCGAGTCCACCAGGAAGCTGAGTTCGAGCGCTTGCCTGGGTTTTGCCGGATTAGCAATGTTCACTTTGATGTGAGTCAGGCCCATAAGCAGCCTCGCGATTCGAGTGTAGTCTCCACCAAGAAGCGCGTCAAACGAAAGGCACCGGTTCGGTGCCAACGTGGCTCCCCATTCTTCTTGACAAAGGAATGAGCGATGTACTTTTCAAGGCCCCCAGACGCAGTGAGTTCGTTACAGAAAAACTCTCTGCTGCAAATCGTGGGCGGCTTGCAGCAGATCGCCGCCCATAATAACTACAGGATGGCCGTCGTTTTGGCGTGGCAGGCAATTCCCTATTGCTTACCGGTGAGCTGGCGGATCAAATTCACCTCGGCCTGGCGATAGGGAGTTCCGTCGGGATGCAGCGCTTCGTGAAACCAGACCGGGGGCTGGCTGAGAACGTAGGGATGCTGCCACGATTCCCAGGGCAAGTAGGTCTGTGTCTTGCCAGCGACGAATCCCCAATTGATGGCGCCGACCCGCTCTTCCTTGGCAATCGGCAAGACCGCGTCAAACGTGCTGCCCACGGAACGGGCCATGAATTCCGTGCAGATCACCGGGCGGTTGTGCTTCTTCAGCCAAGCCACTTGGCGCTTGAAGTACTCCGGCCAACTGTAGTTATGAAAGGTGATGATGTCGGATTCGCGCAACTGAATCTGCTGCAGTTCACCCAGGTTGGCGCCGTCCGGCGAGGTGTCCACGGCCCACACTCCGCTGGTGAGAGGCTGCGCGGGATTCGCCTCTCGCGCCCACGCGAACACTTGCGGCAAAAGCGCCGTCACCCGGGCGGTCTTATCTTTCAGCTCTTCCTTCTGATAGCTTCCGAGGTTGTCGGCGCCGGGCTCGTTCCACACGTCCCAGGCAAGAATGCGCTCGTCCTTTGCGAAGGCTCCCACGACGCCGAGCACGTACGCCTTCAGCCGCGGGTATTGACTTGGGTCACCCAGGGCCTTCGCGCCGGGACTCTGCACCCAGCCGGAATTGTGGACGCCGGGAATCGGAGGATGCTGCGGACCGAGATGAGGCGACGGGTCCCAGCAAGAATCGAAGAGCACAAACAGCGGGCGGATGTGATGCCGCGAG
>QHYF01000244.1 GCA_003224075.1 Acidobacteriota bacterium | reverse complement strand
GGTTGCACGCCAGCTTTGATTTCGGCGAGACGTTTCTTTACTCGGTGCCGAATAGCGGCGTGGTTTTTGAGGGCCATCTTTCCAACGCGTCTTTGCACGGCGCACGATGGCTGACGGGCGGCTCGGTGGGCCCCGAGGGAAGCGTTTTCAGCTTTCTGACGATGGGGATGCTTGCTCTCGCCGTTCATTTTCTTTTTCCTGCGAAGAAAACCGAGCCGACTCATAAGCAAACGACAAACCCTGATTAGTGGACCAGTTCCGAAGCGAACACCAATTGGACGCCTTGCCCTTGTGCTTGCGGCAGGACTTCTCGCAGAGCGCGAAGCGTAGCGGCGTGAGGATGGCCGATGGCGATGGCTTCGCCCTTTAGTCTGGCGTCTCGCAGGGCCAATTCCAACTGTTTGTGGACCGCAGGCACTTCGGCAACGTCGTCGAGAAAAGGGACATTGCGGAAGGCGGAGCGAACCCGGAAACTCTGCGCGGTATCGTAGGCCACCGTGGCGGTCGTAGTGCGGCTATCGATGTAGAACAGGCGACGATCGCGCGGCACAGGCATCAGTTCGTCCATGAGTGCGGGATCCGAGGTTGCTCGCGAACCCTGATGATTGTTGACACCCACCACCCTCGGGACGTTTTGCAGGAATTGATCGACGAGGGCGGATACCTCCGCGGCGGGCATGCCGGGCCGCAATTCCCGCGCTTCCGGTGTTTCATTGGCGATGGATTGCATCGGCAGATGAAGCATGACCTGGTAGCCGCGGCTACTGGCTTCATCGGCGATATCAATGGAATGCTCGTGATTCGGAAGGACGGAAATGGTGAGCGGGTAAGGCAGATCAAAAATGGCTTCGGCCGCAGCGCGGTCGCTACCGAGGTCATCCAGAATGATCGCGAGTTTCGCTCCGGCAGTTTTTCCACTCGAATTTCCTGATTCGGCCCCGGACGCCGGTGTTGCGCGCGTCACAATTTCGATTTCGTGTGTCGGCACGCCCGAGTGCCGAAGCCTGAGCCGAAAGAGATCTCCGGTTTGGATTGGCTGATCTTGCGTCAGATGATTTCGGGTGACGACAGTATCAAGACTCTGGACGAGCTTTGCGAGCGCGGCACGATTCGCGTTTGCTGAAGAATCATTCTTTAGCACGATATGCAGGGTATCGGTTGGTCCGGGTTGCTGATTGGAAGCACCTTGCGTGAGTTTGATAGCGCTCCCGGCAGGGACGGCGGAAGAAGCTGCGGCAGCCAGATCGCGTGTGATTTGGTGGATTTGAGAAGGACTGAGGCGGCGCTCTTCTTTCTTTTTGCAACCGGTCAAGAGAACGGCTGAGGAGCAGCAAAGCAACAGCACGGCGAATGGCGCGGAGCGCGTGGCCTTGATTCGAAAATAGTCTGCGCTTCGCGGGACTGAGTCGATCTTCCGGGCCACGGAATACTAAGCGGCCTTTTTCATGGGCGCTTTCAGCAGGTCGAGCGCTCGGTGAAAGATCGGGTCTTCCGGAGAAAGCGGGCGCGGCCCGAGCCCGGGTTCCTTGCGAGTATTGGGTGGAGGCGTCTGAGAGTCGGTTGGTGGTGTCACATCTTCATCGCCTGAATCCAATTCATCTTCGGATACGGCGCGAACGACTTCCGTTGGTGTGACGCCCTCTTCCAGGATGGATTTCCCGCCCGGATTGTAGTAATTCGCGACGGTGAGAATCAGTGCGGCGCCATCATCCAGAGTGATGAGCTTCTGTTCGGAGGCGAGACCAAACGTGCGCTCTCCCACAACATCACCGCGATGATTCGCAACAATGGCAGAGGCGAGAACTTCTGCGGCGCCGGAGGTCGTTGCATCAATGAGCACGGCAACCGGGTTCTTCCAGAGGACCTGCTTCGGCTCAGCGGAGAAGACTTGTGTCGAGACGGTCTGGCCGCGAAGCGTGGTCAGCGTGCCCGAGGGGATGAAGAAGCGAGCGATTGCAATGGCCTCGGAAACCGGGCCACGGCCGCATTCGCGCACATCCAGGATGACCTTGTGAATGCCCTGCTTTTCCGCGTCCAGCAAACGGTTGCGGACTTCCTCGGCGCGGCCCGAATCGAGCGACGAGAGGCGCAGGACGAGAATGTCAGGGTCCGCTTTTTGAGTCATGATCTTCGGTGTCGCCACTTTGTCGCGGACGATGTCAACTTCTTCGGGCGTGGCTTTGCCGCGGCGAATAACCGCGACCTTGATGCCCGAGCCCGGCTGGCCATTGAGAAGATTCAGGGCTTGCCCTACGGACATGTCACGCGTGGTGAATCCGCCAATGGCTTCCAAAATGTCGCCGCTGCGAATTCCCGCCTTCGCGCCCGGACTATCCGGCAGCACGGAGAGAACAATAATGTAACCGTAGCGCTTGCTAAGCGTCAGACCAGTCTCGCCCGTGGCCGCGTTCGCTAGCTTCTTCTTGTACTCCTCGTACTCGCGCGGAGTGAGGTAGCTGGATTGTGGGTCCAGCGACTCCAGCAGGCCATGGAGAGAGCCGGCAGTCACCGTGCGCATGTGCGGCTCGTCGACGTAATCCTGCTGAATCTTCTGCAGAACTTCACCATACACGGTGAGCGACTTGTAAGCCTTGTCATCCGAGCTGCGGCCTAGGACGTGGCCGATGCCTGCGTAACAAAAGATGGCTACTGATAAGGAGAGAATGCCAATACGTGCTGCTCGATTCATGCCCCACCCTTCTCGAAGAAACTTCAAGCGAGAATTATAACATCTTGATGACTGGGACGTGCCAGCAATCAAAAGGAAAGGCCCTCAAGGCGTGCTGGCATCTACTAAATCCTTGAGGGAGAGACACATGGAAGAGCTAAAATGTTGCTAAAATGCCACAGTCCATCGTTTCTCAGTCTCGGGACTTCCTGCTAACCTATTGATAATAAAGCACAAACACAATTGCCCTTGGCCAACAACATGCTACAATAGTCGCTGGGGGCATGTTCCAGACTACCATCGCAAGAGAAGCTTTCGCCGAAGGTGTGGGCCTCCACACTGGTGTGCAGGGTCACGTTCGTCTGGTGCCTGCGCCCGCCGAAACAGGCATCGTCTTTCGCCGCATCGACTTGGATAACTTCCCCATCGAAGCCCAGGGGCACAACGTCGCACGCGTAAGTTACGCCACGAGCCTCATGAAACAAGGCGTTTTGCTCTCCACAACGGAACACCTGCTTGCCGCCATCTTTTCCTGCGGCATCGACAACGTCTACATCGACATCGATTCGATCGAGGTGCCCATTCTGGATGGTTCGGCCGAGCCTTTCATGCAGATGCTGGAACAGTCCGGCGTTCGAAAGCTGCGCCGGAAGCGGCGGTACCTGAAAGTACTCAAGCCTCTGGAAGTCACCGAAGGAGACCGCCGGATCGGCATTTATCCCGCCAGTGAGTTTCACGTTCGGTGCTATGTGGATTTTCCACATCCTCTTGTCGGTCAGCAGGAAGTGGAGATGGTGGTTGGGCCCGATACCTTCCGCCATCTGCTGGCTCGCGCTCGAACCTTCTGCTTCGAGCGAGACATCGAGCCGCTGCGGGCCATGGGCCTGATTCGCGGCGGTTCGCTCGAAAATGCCATTGTTCTTACGAACGACGGGGTCTTGAACGGTCCACTGCGCTTCCCCGACGAGTTCGGGCGCCACAAGGCCTTAGACCTGATCGGCGACTTGGCTCTGGCCGGATTGCCGCTTCTGGCACGCGTGGAGGCCCATAAGGCTGGCCACGCGCTGCATACCCAGCTCGTCAGCCGCCTGCTGGCCGATCCGTCCCTCTGGACCATCACCACGGGCGAGGCCGTCCACGCCGAAAGGGATGCCTACCTGACCGCCCTTTCTCCCGCCCCTGCCACTGATTAGGGATTCGCCGCGTTGTAAGCATCCTTCGTTGCGAAATACTAGCCGCTCACGCAGAATGAGCTGAAACCATGTCCAACCATGACTTAGCCATCGTGATCCTAGCCGCGGGGAAAGGCACGCGATTGAAGTCCAGCCGTGCCAAGGTGTTGCATCGCGCAGGCGGTCGCACACTCGTGGAGCAAGTCGTGCGTTCGTGCGCGCCACTGAAGGCACGGGAGACTGTCGTTGTCGTCGGCCATCAAGCGGAACAGGTCGCTGCAGTAGTCGAGCCGTTCGGTGCAGTCGCGGCGCTGCAACAGCCGCAGAACGGCACGGGCCAAGCCATGCAAGTGGCCAGGCGCCCGCTCGGCAGGGCGAGATCTGCCCTCGTCCTCCCAGGTGATGCTCCGCTTGTGCGCCCGGAAACGCTGAAGGCGCTGATCGCCGCTCACCAAAACGGCAACGCCGCCGCGACGATCTTGACGGCGGTGCTCGCGGACCCGGCAGGTTATGGGCGGATTCTCCGGAAGTCGGAGACGGCGGTTTCGGCCATCGTCGAGGAATCGCAGCTCACCGACGAACAGCGCGAGATCAACGAAATCAATTCAGCAATTTATTGCTTCACTTTGGAGAAGCTCTGGCCCGCGCTGTCACAGGTGAAACCGAACAACAAGCACCGCGAACTCTATTTGACCGACGCGATCGGGGTCATGGCCTCGAAGGGCGAGACGGTCCTCGCTCAAGTGGCCTCGGACCCCCGCGAAGTGCTCGGGTGCAACACGCGCGCCGAGCTGGCGGAGGCCGACCGCGTCTTCCGTGAGCGGAAGCGCGACGCCCTGATGGATGCCGGCGTGACCATCCAGTTGCCGGAGACCGTGCTGATCGATCCCGATGTGACAGCGGGGGAAGACACGGTCATCGAGCCCGGCGTGCAGTTGCTCGGAAAAACAAAAATTGGCGCGCGGTGCACGATTCGAACCGGAAGCGTTCTCAATGATGCCATCCTGGGCGACGATGTGACAGTCGAGCCGCATTGCGTCGTGGAGCAGAGCCGCCTCGACGACCGCGTGATTATCGGGCCCTTCGCGCGTCTTCGGCCGAATAATCACTTGAAGGCGGACTCGCGTATCGGCAATTTTGTCGAATTGAAGAAAAGCACCATCGGCGAAGGCACCAAGGCTATGCACCTCTCCTACCTGGGCGACACGAAGATCGGGAGCAAGAGCAACATCGGCGCAGGCACGATTACCTGTAACTACGACGGCTTCCACAAATATCCGACGACCATCGGTAATAAGGTGTTCATCGGCAGCGATTCCGCGCTCGTCGCGCCTGTGCGCATCGGCGATGGAGCGTATATTGCGGCAGGCTCAACCATTACGGAGCATGTTCCGGCGGATGGTTTGGGAATCGCGCGCGGTCGTCAGGTCAACAAGCCCGGCTGGGCCGCCAAGAAGCGCCGCGAACTGGCCGCGACCGAGAAAACAAAGAAATCATCCGGGCACCGTAGCAAAAAAAGACCGCGGCGCGCAGCAAGAAACCGCAAACACAGGTAGGTTCCTGCCTTGCCTACGCGAATTCTCTTCGGTGTAGTTGTCCTATCGGCAGCACATATCCGTCTGGATCCGAACACTGAACTTTTCGCTTTGGCATATCTTTGTCCTGCCTTCTAGCTGTCCGGCCCGCATTCGCCGCGCGTGTGTTAAAATAAGAGTTCTCGCAATGCTACTGGGAGCTGCCACCGCATGAAATTTGGAGTCGTCGTTTTTCCCGGGTCCAATTGCGACCACGACGCGTTTTACGCCATCGGAAACGTCCTAAAAAAACCGGTCGAGTTCATCTGGCACCAATCGGAAGATCTGGCGAATTGCGACGCCGTGATTCTGCCCGGCGGCTTTTCCTATGGTGATTATCTGCGCACCGGCGCGATCGCCCGCTTTTCGCCGGTGATGAAATCGGTGGAAAAATTCGCGAACAGCGGCGGGCTGGTGCTGGGCATCTGCAACGGTTTCCAAATCCTGTGCGAAGCGGGCTTGCTGCCGGGAGCGATGATGCGCAATTCCGGCCTGCGCTTCATCTGCCGCCACGTGCACATCCGCGTGGAACAGACGGACACGCCGTTCACGAACGCCGCGCAGCGGGGCCAGATTCTGAAGATTCCCATCGCGCACTCCGACGGAAACTTCACTTGCGATGAAGCGACGCTCGCCGAACTCGAAAAGAACCGCCAGGCGATTTTCCGTTACACCACGCCAGATGGAGTCGGCCGCTCTGCGGCCGCACAGAAAGAAGCCGATGATGCCGGCAATCCCAACGGCGCAGTTCACAATATCGCTGGAGTCTGCAACCGAGATCGCAACGTCGCTGGCCTCATGCCCCATCCCGAGCGCGTCGTGGAATCGGCGCTGGGCTCCAGCGATGGGTTGGTGATTTTCCGGTCCATGGTGGAAGCGCTGGTCGGCGCCGCGAAAGCTACGGCATGATCACGCCACTGAAGGCAGTTTTCTTTGCAGGCGCGCAGCATGCTGCGCCCTCACAGCCTTCAAGCAGGGAAAATGGCAACCGCTACCCCCGAAATTAGAGTTACACCTGAAATCGCGGCGGAGCACGGGCTGACCGCGGAAGAGTACGCGCGCGTCAAGCAAATCCTCGCCCGCGAGCCGAACATCACCGAGCTGGGCATTTTCAGCGTGATGTGGAGCGAGCACTGCTCCTATAAATCGAGCAAGGTGCACCTGAAGCGTCTGCCGACGCGCGGCAAGCTGGTGGTGCAGGGACCGGGAGAAAACGCCGGGGTCGTGGACATCGGCGACGGCCTGGTCGCGGCGTTCAAAATCGAATCGCACAACCACCCGAGTTACGTCGAGCCTTTTCAGGGCGCGACCACGGGTGTGGGCGGGATTCTGCGCGACATTTTCACCATGGGCGCGCGGCCGATCGCCGTTTTGGATTCCCTGCGTTTCGGCGAGATCACCGCACGCAAGGGCACGAGCGAGGAAGAAGCCGCGAAGAACCGCCGCATCCTCGACGGTGTGATTCGGGGCATCGGAAACTACGGAAATTGTTTCGGCGTGCCGACCGTGGGCGGCGAAGTTTGCTTCGAGCCCTGCTATTCGCAGAATCCGCTGGTGAACGCGCTGGCGCTGGGCATCGCGAAAAAAGAAGACTTGTTTTTCGCCAAGGCTAAGGGAGCCGGCAATCCCGTGATTTACGTTGGCGCAAAAACCGGCCGCGACGGCATCCATGGTGCGTCGCTGCTGGCCTCGGCGGAGTTCACGGAAGAATCGCAGCAGAAGCGCCCCAACGTGCAAGTCGGCGACCCGTTCACGGAGAAATTGCTGCTCGAAGCGTGCCTTGAAGCGATGCAGACGGGCGCCGTCGTGGCGATTCAGGATATGGGCGCGGCGGGACTGACGTGCTCGACGACGGAAATGGCTTCGCGCGGCGGCACGGGCATCGAAATTGATCTCGCGAAAGTGCCGCAGCGCGAAACGGGCATGACCCCGTACGAAATCATGCTCAGCGAATCGCAGGAGCGCATGCTGCTGGTCGCCGAAAAGGGCCGCGAGCAAGAAGTCCTCGCCGTCTTCAAGAAGTGGGGACTCGACGCAATGGTCGTCGGCCAGGTCACGGACGGCGGCCTGATGCGCGTGAAAGATCACGGCAAAGTGGTCGCGGAAATTTCCGCGCATCCTCTCGCGGAAGAAGGCCCCGTCTATCAGCGCCCGATTGCCGCGCCCGCGCCGAGGAAAGAAACCGCCGCGGATTGGTTTGCCTTCGCGCCCGAAGACACAGACCTTACGCCGGATTTTTTTAAATTGCTGGCTTCACCGGCGATTGCGTCCAAG
>QHYF01000089.1:16599-18154 GCA_003224075.1 Acidobacteriota bacterium | reverse complement strand
CATCGTCGTCGAGATTCCCGAGTGGAATAAAAACTACGCCAAGGAACTCGATCATTAATTCTTTTGTAGCGGCGGGTTTATCCCGCCATTTTTCTCTGCGATCTCCGTTCCCTGTGTGTTAAATCTTTTTCTGGAGTGGACATGCCGCCGACATTCGGTTGGGACAATTTCGAGGACATCGCCATCGCCCTCACCGACAAATTCCCCGACACCGATCCGCTCACCGTCCGCTACACGGACATGCACAAATGGATTACCGAGCTCCCCGGCTTTTCCGGCGATTCCGCCGCGTCCAACGAAGCCAAGCTCGAAGCCATCCAGATGGCCTGGCACGAGGAATTCCAGGACCGTCAGGGGTAAGAGCAGCGGCCATGGTTGGCTTGCGCAAAATGTCTTGACCGGTCTCTGTGATTTCGCTATCCTTCGTACCAGGCAAAGCTGTGGCAGTATGTGGAACGCGGCAGATTTCTGCCGCTTTTCTTTTTCTGCCACCTCCAGTCGGTCGTGCAAAACAGCCTAAAACAAGCTCTTTGGGATCAGTCAGTTACGAAATGCAAATTTGTAAGTCCTTCGTTTTGATATTCATACAAATGCCGGGGGTGGAGGGGGGGTGGTACCCTGTTAAATTGCGTGCGTTACCGATGACACAGACGGCGGAAAACTGTGGCGAAAATCGTTATAAAAATCGCTGTGGCGGAAAAGGCAAAACTAGATTTATGAACACGTTGCGGCGGTTAACTTTTTCCGTATACAAAAACCTAGCCGGCATGTTATTTTTTAGCATGCTGGCTGCCAGCATGGACAATGTGATTTCGCCATGACATGCATTTTTGGCAAAAACGCTGTTTTTCGCAGAATAGCAGTTTTAGGAATTTTGAAATTTTTTCGGCTGAAGATTGAATTTTTGGAGCGGAACGAGCCAGAGTCGAACTGGCAGAACGCCGTCAGACGTTTACGATTTTTAAGATCGCCGGGCTAAGGGGAACGTTATGGCAGACAGAAAACAGTTCTTTGGCGACATCAAACCTGATCCCGAACTCGTAGAACTCTTGAAAGCGGCCGCCCAAACCACAGTGACAGAGGAAGACCTGCGCGAACAGAGGATCAGTTTCGCTTTTGGCAATGCTCCAGCAGACGCTAAGAATATAACCAAAGACAGTGTGCGGCACACCTCTGAGCACATACGGTTGCGGTCGTAATATGTTGGCATGGCCCGCCACCAGGCGGCCACATCCCTTTTATGTCCGTCCGGGAAAAAGATAATCCTGCCCTGTATACGAGGATTCAAGAACAAAACCTACTGCGGCAATACGATTTGCTGTCGAATTGTATAGAGATCGCGCTAGAAAAGGGCATCGAATCCTTCGACAAATACACACTATGGGCCTTGAACTACGCTGCTGTCGCCAATATTGCTCAGTTTGGGGGAAGGTTCCGCGAGGAACCGATTCTAGTTGGGCACTACATTCCTCCGCATTTTAAGGATGTCGCGAATTTGATGGATCGGTTCTTCTCCCTTATCCACGAAAACTGGACGTTAGTTGACCATCCGACA